>DATDNV010000287.1:0-2279 GCA_036518075.1 Thermoanaerobaculia bacterium | reverse complement strand
AACGTGCCGGGGCCTCGCTACACCTCGTACCCGACCGCGCCCGTCTGGAAGGAAGGATTCCCGGCGGCCGAATACGAGCGGGTCCTTCGTGGCAGCGCCGCCGACTCTTCCCCGGCCCCCCTTTCGCTCTACATCCACCTCCCGTTCTGCGAGTCCCTCTGTTACTTCTGCGGCTGCACCGTCGTCATCACCGGATCGCAGCACAGCGTCGAAGACTCCTACCTCGCGACGCTCGAGCGGGAGATCGACTGGGTCGCCGATCGGGCCGGCGAGGGACGCCAGGTCGTTCAGTTTCATCTGGGCGGCGGGACGCCGACCTACTTCGCGCCGGAGCGCCTTCTGCGGCTCGGCCGAAAAATCCACAGCCGGTTCTCGTTTGCTGCCGACGCGGAGGTCGGGGTCGAGGTCGATCCCAGGGTGACGACGCGCGAGCACCTGTTGACGCTCGGCAAGCTCGGGTTCAACCGGCTTTCGATGGGTGTCCAGGACTTCGACCCCCGCGTGCAGACCGCGATCAATCGCGTTCAGCCTTACGAGGACACGCGGCGACTGGTCGCCCAGGCCCGCGCGCTCGGGTTTCCGAGCATCAACATGGACCTGATCTTCGGGCTGCCCTTCCAGACTCCCGAAACGTTCGCGGCCACGATCGACCAGGTTCTCGAGATCGGGCCCGACCGGCTCGCCGTGTACTCGTACGCCAACGTGCCGTGGATGAAGAAGCACCAGAGCGTCCTTCTTCCCCATCTTCCGGACGAACGCACGAAGTTCGAGATCTTCCGAACTGCGCTCGAGCGATTCACGCGGGGCGGCTTCGAGTACATCGGCATGGACCATTTCGCCAAGCCGACCGACGAGTTGGCGCGCGCCCGCGCCGAGCGGACGCTCCACCGCAACTTCCAGGGATACACGACGAAAGCCGGGACCGATCTGATCGGACTGGGTATGAGCGCGATCGGATCGATCGGGCGCACGTATGTCCAGAATCGCCGCGACCTCGCGCCTTACAGCGATGCGGTGACGAAGGAGGGCGCCGCCACGTTCCGCGGGTTCGAGCTCTCCGACGACGACCGCCTCCGCAGAACGGTCATCGGCAACCTCCTGTGCCATGGGGTTGTCGTCAAGAGAGAGATCGAAGAACGCTTCGGAATCGCCTTCGACCAATACTTTGCGGACGCTCTGAAGCGACTCGAGTCCTGCGCCGAAGACGGACTGGTCACTCTCGACCGGAACCGGATCGAGGCGACCCCGCTCGGGCGGATCTTCCTCCGCAATCTCGCAATGCCCTTCGATGCCTACCTGGCCGCAACGCCGGAAAAGCCGGTGTTCTCGAAGACACTGTAGCGATGCCGCGCGAGAAAGATTGAAGCGAACGAATATTCTGGCCGCGCGGCATCGAAGAGAACTTTCCAAGTTAGCGCGGCAGATGGAGCCACGAACGGCTCGGCGGCCCGATTCCAAGAGGACGCCATTGGCCGCCGCTGCGGTCGCTCGGGCACAGGGAAAGCATCGCAAGAGCGCCTTCTCGGCGTGCCCTCGGACAGCGCCTCCTCCGGGAAACGCTGCCGGCTTCAGAGCTGCGTCCCGAGCGGAACCGGCCTCGAAGAACCACCAGGCGAAGGGCCCGAGGCGTCTCCCGCCAGCGGCCCTGTCCGAGACCGCCGCTGGGACGCGGCATGAGAGCTTCATGACTGCGGTCGAGGACCGGAGCGGCGGCACCAACGAGAGCGTGACGACAAAATTCTCGCCGCCGCGCGCCGCTCAGGGAGACGCCGAGGGCTGAGATGATTTCGCCGAATAAACATTGCGATGCGTGACCGCGCGATTCTCTTTCTGCAACTCGGAGGCCCGGAGACGCTCGATGACGTTCCGGGTTTCCTGTACCGGCTCTTCTCCGATCCGGACGTCATCCGCGTCCGCCCGGCGATCCTTCGCAAGGCAATCGCCGCGTCGATCGCGTTTGCCCGCCGCAACACCTCCCGCGACCTGTACCGATCGATCGGCGGCGGCTCGCCGATCCGCAGGCTCACCGAAGAGCAGGCGCGCGGCGTCGAGAACCGCCTTCGAGCAGGAGGAAGAGAGGCGTCAATTCGCGCGGCGATGAACTGTTCCGTCCCTTTTGTCGAGGACGTCGTGAAGGAGCTCGCCGGCTCCGGAGTGACGCGCTTTCTCTCGCTCCCGCTGTATCCGCACTATTCGTTGACCACGACGAAGGGAGCCCTCGAGCGAGCGCGCGAAGCGGTCCGGCAGGCTCCGCAGGCCCGGGTCTGGGAGCTCGGGTC
>DATDNV010000286.1:0-5636 GCA_036518075.1 Thermoanaerobaculia bacterium | reverse complement strand
GATGAATCTCATCTCCGAAAACATCGACGATAAGAAATGGTATGAGCGGATTTGGGAGAAATGAGGTGAGCAGGAGCCGCCAGACTGACCGCTGGTACGGCACACAACCCGCACTGCCGGTCCGGAGCGGACGCAACTGGTCGTCGTACACATTGCCCTAATGTCCATCTTGCCAGCAGGCCGGCCAAACGTATCCTCGGCACATTACCGGAGGCCGAAACCCAGCTGAGGAAGGAGGACAAATGGCGCCAAGGAGGAGAAGAGCAGTTGCCCGGAGGAGAGTGAGACGAGCTGTCGCGCGCAAAGCCGTTGCCCGCAAGGCGGTTCGGCGCAGGGCAGTGCGACGAGCCGTTGCTCGTAAGGCCGTGCGGCGCAAAGCAGTGCGACGAGCCGTTGCCCGTAAGGCCGTGCGGCGCAAAGCAGTGCGACGAGCCGTTGCTCGGAAGGCCGTGCGGCGCAGAGTGGTGCGACGAGCCGTGGTACGTAAGGCCGCTGCCCGCAAGGCCGTGCGGCGGGCCGCTGCGCGCAAGGCGTTGTTGCGACGAGCCATTCTCCGCAGAGCGGTGCGGCGGGCCGCTGTACGCAAGGCGTTGTTGCGGAGAGGCGTTGCGAAGGGGGCGCTCGAAGGTCTCGAGTTCTGAGGACACGCAACCGTCCAGACCGGGGCTGCCTGCCCTCCCACGGCCGGAGCCCCGGCTTGACGCCGTTGCCCTCATCGCCCTGACCCTCAGTCTGGCTGTTGCGGTCTCGCTGCGCACGCCAGCCTCGCCTCGCGCAACGAGCGGGTAGCGAAAAATCTCGCCGACCTCACCGGCTGGCGCTTGACATCGAATGCGGGGATAGAATCTCCGCAGCGATCTCTCGAAGCCAAAACCCTCCCGCAGGATTGCGAGTGCGCAGGTGCCAGCCTTTGAGGAGGATCAACATGCGGCACTTCATCGCGGTAGCTTGTACCCTGGCGCTCACCAATTGCGGCGACTCGCCCACCCAGCCGACCCAATCGACTCAACCGCCAGCCCAGGAGTTCGTGCTTGTCATTTCGGGCACTCTCACGCCGGTCTCCGGCCTCGATTCCATCCAGAGCGTCGCGATTCTGTTCGATCGAGTGGAGCGCGGGAACAAGCGCTGCGCCTCGATCCTGTGCCACAGTCTGGATGTGTCGACGTCCGTGGCGTCCAACCGAGGTGCGCACTCGATTGAAATTCAACTGCTTGGCCGTCTCTGCGATTTCATGCCGTGCACGGGAACCTCGAGGATCGGGTTTTCGGGCATCGTGACGGTCTACAAGGCGGGCGCTGTCGTTCAGCAGCTTCCGCTCGCCCAGCAGACTCGCGATCTGAGCGAAGGAGACAAGATCAGCTACCAGGTAACGGTCAACCCATGAGGAGTTATCGTAGTGAGAGCAGAGTTGCATCGGCTGCCGAAGACGAACACTCGGAGTATCAACCACGCGAGCTCGCTGACAAAGCCTGATGGCTCTTGACACAGGAGGTCGCCCAATCAGCCTGTCGCAGGAGCTCGAGCGGCTCGCGAAACTCCGCACCGATGGCCTGCTCACGGCGGAGGAGTTCGACAAGGCGAAAAAGCAGCTCCTGTCCTCCCCCACAGTGCCGGGATTCGTCTTCCGCGGCGTCCGACGCCAGTCCACACGCACATTCGCAGGTCTGCCACTGTGGTCAATCGCCATCGGCCCGGACTGGGACCGAGGAGAGATGCGCGGACATGCTCGCGGCATTTTCGCGCTTGGGGACATCGCCACCGGCTGGTTCGCCTTCGGAGGATTTGCTCGAGGCCTCATCGCGATCGGAGGTCTCGCTTTTGGCCTCGTCGCTCTTGGGGGCGGCGCCGTCGGCATTCTGATCGCGTTGGGCGGGGGCGCGCTCGGAGGCATCGCCTTCGGAGGAGCGGCAATAGGGCTGGTGGCTATCGGAGGAGGCGCGCTCGGTTATTACGCCATGGGCGGCGCCGCGGCTGGGGTTCATACCGTAAGCGCTCTGAACCGAGACCCGGTCGCAGTGGAGTTCTTTCAGCGCTACTTTTCGTGGCTCGAGCTGTTCTTTCGGGCAAGAAGCTGGAGACATTGAAGGCGATCTTCGTCTAGAAAATTTCTGGCCGCTGGTCGCGCAGCGACCGCCCCGGCCCCCACGGCGCTGGAACCGCTTCCATTAGCCCGGTGTCTCCGTGGACATGCAACTCGTACTTCAGCCACCAATCGTCTTACGTTTCCGACAAGGCTGGAGCCGCGAGCTCGCGTTCCTTTCCATCGCTTTCGTGCGCGGGTCGCTCATATCGTTCTACTTGCTGATATCGGCGATGTATCCCAACTTTCCGCAACATCGGTACGGGAGAGTTCTGCAAGCCCCGGCGACGGTGCTCAGCATTCCGCCCCTAGCGATCGGTTGGCTATCGCCCTGCCTCCGGTCACCCGTATTGGTTGACCCGATTAGACCTGGGTGTGACGCCGTCCTGGACCCTCGTTGGGTCGTGCGGCGCCACCTTTCCACAGCCACGATCGCGTGGATGTTGACGATCTATGTGTTGAGACTTGCGTTCTGGAGTGTGAAGCGTGCGTTCGCACGCCTAAAGCCACAACTCGATGCCCGAAGCTCCCCGTGTCATTCCGAGGAGCGAAGCGACGAGGAATCTACTCTCGGCTGGTAGCCTCTCAGCGAGTAACGATTTGGCTTGTCTCTGAATTCGCAAAGGGCGCAAGCCTTCGTCTAGAAAATTTCTGGCCGCTGGTCGCGCAGCGACCGCCGCGGCCCGCTCGACGAGGAATCTGCGCCCTCTCTCCTTCAATTAGCGACGCTTGCGAGATCGAGATCGCCGTCGAGCGCGCGTTCGGCGCCTCTCAAGCAGTTTCTTGAACTTTTCAACCTCTTTCTCAAAGGTACGGTCGCGTTCAGCCTTGCGAAGAGCTTCTTCAACGACGTCCATCATTAATCTGGACAACGGCTGCTGTCGACGCAGGGCGAAGGCCCTCAATTTCTTAACGAGCCTCCTCGGAAACGCGAACGTGACTCTCTGATTGGACGCGTCCGTACGCGGGCGCTTGAAGATATGCATAATTGTACATATAATACATCTATGTCACGACGCAAGACTCGCATCACCATCCGCATCGACAATGACGTCCTGGCGTGGTTCCGACGCCAGGTGCGGCCAACGCGAGGCAGTTACCAGACCGCCATCGACCTCGCTCTCCGCGACTACATCGCGCGCGAGCCGCTCGAGGCGACCCTGCGCCGTGTCGTGCGTGAGGAGCTCGCCCGGGCGAGCGCCTCCTCAACGAATGCGTATGGCTACGAAGAATCGCGTTCGGCGCTCGTGGCGGACGACGCCGGACCCGAATCCGAGTACGCAGCATCCCTGAGACACCGAGACCGAGCCGGCCACCGGCCCAGGCGACGGAGCGTAAAGAAGGCAAGGTAGGGCCCATGTCGAGAAAGCAGAAAGAGCTCGAGATGAAGGCGATGAAGCTCGACTGGGAATCACGTGCGAAGCTCACGGAACGCCTGCTCCTCAGTCTAGAGCGCGAATCAGAAGCCGAAATCGAGAGGCTCTGGATGGAGGAAGCTCAGAGGCGCCTCGCCGAAATTCGAGACGGCCGCGTCTTGCCGGTCCCAGCCCACAGGTTCTTCGAAGGGTGCGGCGGGAGCTCTCCCGAAAGCGCTCTGGTTCGAAGGACGGGCGGCCTCGGAAGACATCGAAGTAATCGCCTAGCCGAAAGGTGACTATCGTGGCCGACATCGTTCCGATCTCCTCCCCTGCTCTCCCGGATCACTCTCAAGCGGTCGAGCTCGCGCCTGTCCGGCCGCGTCTGCTCGATCTCGTCCGCATCAGTTTGCGGACCAAGCATTACAGCCTCCGCACCGAGGAGGCTTACGTCGGCTGGATTCGCCGGTTCATCCTCTTTCACGGAAAGCGCCATCCACAGGAGATGGGAGAGAAAGAGATCAACATCTTCCTCTCGAGCCTCGCGATCCGAGACGGAGTTTCTGCGTCGACGCAGAACCAGGCCCTTTCGGCGCTTCTCTTCCTCTATCGAAACGTTCTGGAAATGCAATTCCCGACCTTGGAGAATCTCGTTCGCGCCAAGCGCTCGAAGCGCCTCCCCGTGGTCATGACGCGCGCCGAGGTCAAGTCGGTCCTTGCGCGCTTGCATGGAACTCCCCGGCTCATCGCGACGCTTCTCTACGGAACCGGAATGCGCCTGATGGAGTGTCTGCGCCTGCGCGTGAAGGACGTCGAATTCGGACGCAACCTGATCACGGTTCGTGAAGCCAAGGGCGACAGAGACCGCCGCGTGCCTTTGCCGTCCGTCGTCCGTCAGGATCTCGTGAATTGGCTCTCTCAGGTCAAGCGAACTCACGAAAAGGACATCGCCGAAGGTTTCGGATCCGTGTACCTGCCCTACGCGCTCGAGCGAAAGTACCCTGCCGCCTCGACCCAATGGGCCTGGCAGTGGTTCTTCCCCGCCGCTGGCCGGAGCCGAGATCCGCGCTCCGGTATCGACCGCCGGCATCACATCGAAGACTGGGGCATCCAACGCGCGGTCGCTCAGGCGGTTCGCGATGTCGGGATCAAGAAGCCAGTGAGCTGTCACACCCTCCGTCATTCTTTCGCGACTCACTTGCTCGAAGACGGCTACGACATCCGGACGATCCAGGAGCTCCTCGGGCACAAGGACCTGAAGACGACGATGATTTACACCCATGTCTTGAACCGCGCGGGAGGCCGCGGCGTGCGTAGCCCTGCCGATACTCTGTGAACGCAAAGCCTGTGAAGAGAATTAAGCGTCCTCGAACAAAGGCCAGTCGGATGCGCAGAGAATACGATTTCTCGACTGGCGTCCGCGGTAAGTATGCCGAACGCTATGCGTCCGGCAGCAACATCGTGGTGCTAGAGCCTGACATCGCCGAGCTTTTTCCGACATCTCGAGACGTCAACGATGCGCCTCGTACCTAGGCCTCCAAGCGCTAACGCCGCACGCCGAGGTGGGGCTCTTCCACCGAGTCCCTCCAGACCTTCCGACGACTAGGCGGTACCTCAAAGGGTGCGCAGCCCCGCGGACACGCGGTGAGCCGGAACTTTCCTTCCCCGGGAGTGTCCCCATTTGAGGGGTCTGGCGACACTTCATAGATGAAGCGATTGGAGGCAGCGCGACCGGAGCCCGTCTTTGCACACCCAGAGGCGCGGAGTGTGTGTAACCCTCAGCGTCGGAAGATTTTCCAGAGAGCGTGAGAAGAAAAGTGGCGCCGGTGCTTCCCGCCGGGGAATTAGGTTGCAGACTTCGTCCTCTAGCACCCGACGGGCACCGGGAGTGAGACAGCCCAAGTCGTGAGCGTAGAATTAGTTCAGAGGTTTTACTCGTGAAATCCAAGGGTGAGTTAGGTTGCAACACACCCCGGGTTTGCTCCCCTGGTTGGGTGGCCTAATAGATGTTAGGCGACGCAGGCGATCGATATGCCTGATCTCGCAAGTCTCGTCGAGCAGTTTCGCCAGTTGCACCTCGACGTGCTCATGGATGCCCGAACTGCCAAGCGCGTTGATCCGGAACGGGTTGCTGCCCTCAAGACCTCGATCGCAGCCCTGCGCGATGCCTATCAGCGTGAGGAGCTAATTGATCGAAGACT
>DATDNV010000285.1:0-9194 GCA_036518075.1 Thermoanaerobaculia bacterium | reverse complement strand
CCATCGTCAACAACTATTCGAAGATCAGCTTTAATTTCGGGCCAACGCTGCTTTCGTGGATGGAGGAGCGCACCCCGCGCGTCTACCAGGCCATCCTCGACGCCGACCGGGAAAGCGCCGCACGATTCAGCGGGCACGGCTCGGCGATGGCCCAGGCTTACAACCACATGATCCTGCCGCTCGCCAACGCCCGGGACCGGGAGACCCAGGTGATCTGGGGGATCGCCGATTTTCGCTGGCGATTCGGACGCGAGCCCGAGGGGATGTGGCTTCCCGAAGCGGCCGCGGACACCGCGACGCTCGAGACTCTCGCCCGGCACGGGATTCGTTTCGCGATCCTGTCGCCGCAGCAGGCGGCTCGCATGCGCCGCATCGGCGAGAACGAGTGGGAAGAGATCCGCGGCGGCCGCGCCGAGCGCCGTCCCGCCCGGGTGCCGCTACCTTCCGGCAGGGACATCGCGATCTTCTTTTACGACGGGCCGCTCTCCCAGGCGATTGCCTTCGGCCTTCTGGGAGACGGGCCGGCGCGCCTGGCCGAGCGATTCGTCTCGCTCTTCCCCGAGGGCGAAGGGGCGCAGCTCGTCCACGTCGCAACCGATGGAGAGACCTACGGGCACCATCACCGGGGCGGTGAGGTCGTTCTGGCGGAGGCGCTCGACGCGGTCGAGAACGGCGGGGTCGCGCGGCTGACGAACTACGGGGAGTTTCTCGAGATGGCGCCGCCGACCGACGAGGTGGAGATCGTCGAGGGGAGCTCCTGGAGCTGTCCGCACGGCCTCAAGCGCTGGCAGGGAGTGTGCGCCTGTCAGACCGGGCTGCACCCGGAATGGAGCCAGGCCTGGCGCGCGCCTCTGCGCGAGGCGCTCGATTGGCTGCGCGACGAGCTCGCTCTGCGATGCGAGCACCACGCCGCGCCGCTGTTTCCCGACTTCTGGTCGGTGCGCAACGACTGGATCTCGGTTCTGCTCGAGCGTCGGCCGGACGCTCTGGAAGAATTTCTCGCGCGGCACGCGCGGCGCAGCCTCTCGGAGTCGGAGAAGGACATGGCGGTGCGGCTGCTCGAGATCCAGAACCTCTCGATGCGCATGTTCACGAGCTGCGGGTGGTTCTTCGACGATCCTGCCGGGCTCGAGACGGGAATCGTCCTTCGCTTCGCGGGCCGCGCCATCGAGCTCGGGGCGCGCGCATTCGGCGAGAATCTCGAGAGCGCCTTCCGGGAGCGGCTCGAAGCCGTCCGCAGCAACAAGCCCGAGCACGCGGACGGGAGATCGATTTACGACGCGGCCGTCGCGCCCTATCGTGGCCACTTCGGCGACCGGCCCATGCCGCTCTTCGAGCCGGGGAGCATCTGACGAGTCGGCCGGCGTCTGCCTTGCCGGCACGCGGCGGGCGATTCGCGAAAGACATGGCCGGCCCGCCGCTGCGGTCGCTCGGGCGCAGCCGCGGCATGGCAAAAGGGCCTCTTGTGAGTGCGCCCTCGGACAGCGCCGTCGCGGCCGACGCCGCCTCCAACGATCCGAGAGAGCTACCGCGGCACCAAGTTATGCGGCGGGACCGCCTCCCGGAGGAGCCGTGAGTGAAGGAGTACGGCGGAGAGAAGCCTTGGTCTGGGCAACACTGCGACTGAACGACAAGCGAGGGCCCGGTGGGTAAACGCGAGCGGCATGGCCCGAGCATGGCGACGAGGGAGGCGGGACCGGCGCAGAGCTCCGATCGAAATGGTTTCTTGAGAATGGACCCCTAAGCCGCTCACGAAACACGCGCTTTTGAGCGGGGGAGGCTTCGGTCCACGGAGACGGAGCGAACGTTACCAATGTTATGATTAGGGCGAGTTGATGCGAGCTGTTGAACGCCCGCACCCGCGCCTCCCGGGATCCCTCCAGCCCCTCCAAGCGCTCGCCCGAAACTTGCGCTGGACCTGGCGCCCGACGCTGCGAGTGCTTTTCGAAACGATCGACCCGGCGGTCTGGGCCGAGACGGGTGGAAACCCGGTCGAGATCCTGCGCCGCGCTCCCGAGGCGAGGCTCGAGGAGCTCTCGCGGGACGAGGGTTTTCTCGCGCGGCTGTCGGCCGTGGTGTCGGAGATCGCGACGGAAGAGGACGCTCCATCTCGGAGTCCGGCGGCGCGGGCCCTCGTCGCTCGGGGAGACCGCATCGCCTACTTCTCGGCGGAGTTCGGCCTCACGGAGCTGCTGCCGGTCTATGCCGGCGGGCTCGGCGTTCTGGCCGGCGACCATCTGAAGTCGGCGAGCGATCTGGCGATCCCGCTCATCGGGGTCGGTCTCTTCTATCGCGAGGGCTACTTCCGCCAGTCGCTCGACCCGCACGAGGGGCAGCGTGAGGAAAACCCGGTCCTCGACGTCGAGGGATTGCCGATCGGTTTCCCCGAGACCCCCGACGGCGGTCCGCCGGTCGTGACCGTCGAGCTCGGCGATCGGTCGATCTTCGTACTGATTCGGCTCGTCGAAGTCGGGCGGATTCCGCTGCTCCTGCTCGACACGCACATTCCCGAAAACGGCCCCGAAGACCGCGAGATCACCGCGCGGCTCTACGGCGGCGATCACGAGACGCGCATCCTGCAAGAGATCGTCCTGGGAGTCGGCGGCCTGCGGGCGCTGGAACGCCTGGGCTTTCGCCCGACGGTGCGGCACATCAACGAAGGACACGCAGCCTTCGTGCTGCTCGAGAAGATCCGGCAGCTGGTCTCCGAGGAAGGGCTTTCGTTTGCGGAGGCTCGCGAGAAAGCCGCGGCCAGCAACATCTTCACCACTCACACGCCCGTTCCGGCGGGAATCGACCGCTTCACGCCGGAGATGATCGAAAAGTACATGTCCCCGTATCTGGCCGGCGCGGGCCTGACCCTTCGCGATTTCATCCGGCTTGGACAGGAGAACCCGGGCAGCGAGTCCGAGCCCTTCTCGATGGCGGTTTTCGCCCTCCGGCTCTCGGGCCAGACCAACGCGGTGTCTCAGCTCCACGCGAAGGTCTCGCGGCGGCTCTGGCTGGGGCTGCTCCCCGAGCTCGCCGACGAGGATGTCCGCATCCGAGCGGTCACCAATGGCGTTCACCGGCCGACCTGGACCGATCCGGAGGTCGCCAAGCTTCGTCTGCTCGAGGATCCCGAGCGAGCCGACCGGGCGGCGTTCTGGAATCTGCACGAGCAGCTACGGGCGCGGCTGATCGAGACGTGCCGCCAGAGAATCGCCGCTGACCGCCACGAGAAAGGCGCGTCGGCGGAGGAGATCGAGGCCGCCGGCCGTCTGCTCGATCCCCACGGGCTCACGATCGGGTTCGCGCGGCGATTCGCGACCTACAAGCGAGCCAACCTGATCCTGCACGATCCGGAGCGCCTCCGTCGGATTCTCGAGAGCGCGCCGCTCCAGTTCATCTTCGCGGGCAAGGCGCATCCCCGCGACGAAGCGGGCAAGGAGCTTTTGCGCGCGATCGCGGCCTGGTGCGAGCGGCCCGAGTTCCACGGCCGGATCGTGCTTCTGCCCGACTACGACATGGCGCTCGCCCGCGCGCTCGTCTCGGGCTGCGACGTCTGGCTGAACAATCCGGTGCGCCCGCAGGAGGCATCGGGCACCTCGGGAATGAAGGCCGCGATGAACGGCGTGCTCAACATGTCGGTCCTGGACGGCTGGTGGGACGAGGCTCCGTACGAGGAGGCGGGCTTCGTCATCGGCTCGGCGAAGGACCGCGCGCCCGACGACGAAGTCGCCGCCTCGCTCTATGAAGTTCTCGAGCAGCAGGTGCTGCCGCTCTTTCTCCAGCGAGGAGAGGACGGACTTCCGCATGGATGGATCGAAAAGATGATTCAGAGCGCCTCCCGAATCGGCCGGCAGTTTTCATCCGGGCGGATGGTCACCGAGTACCTGGAGCAGTGCTATCTGCCGGCGGCGGAGCGGCGCGCGGCATCGGTGAACGGGAACCGCGACGACGCTCTCGTGTACGCGCCCATGCGCGGACGCGCATAGGAACGCTCGGCCCGATCATGGCCGTCCGATCGGCCGGCCTTCTTCTTCACATCACGAGTCTCCCCGGCCGGTTCCCGGTTGGCGATCTCGGACCGGCGGCAGAACATGTTCTCGAATGGGCCGCCCGCGCGGGACTGAAGCTATGGCAGGTCCTCCCGGTGCAACCGACTGGCGGCGAGATCTCGCCGTACGGAGCTCGGTCCGCCTTCGCCGGAAATCCGCTTCTGATCTCGCCGGAGCGGGTGGTCGAAGACGGACTCTGCACGGCGCGCGATCTCGAGGACAGCCCTCACTCGGACGCCGGCGCCGAGGGCTTCCGCGCGGCGCGGGACTGGAAGGACAAGCTCCTGCGTCGAGCGTGGGAGAGACTCCCCGCTGACGGACGTCTCCGATCCGAGCTCTCGGCGTTCCGCGAGTCAGCCTCGACGAAATCGTGGCTCGGCGACTGGGCTCTCTTTGCCGCGGTCAAGGCCACGCGGGGAGGCGCATGGATGAGGTGGCCCCGTGGGCTCGCCAGCCGTGATCCCGGAGCGCTTGCCGAGGCGAAGGCGGCGCTCGCGGACGAGGTCGCCTATCAGGAGTTCCTGCAGTTCCTTTTCTTTCGGCAATGGTCTCGGATCCGAGCGGAGGCGCAGCGGCTCGGCATCGCGATCATCGGCGACGTCCCGATCTACCTGGCGCAGGACAGCGCGGACGTCTGGACCCGCCGCGACCTCTTTTCGCTCCAAGACGATGGGATGCCTGATTTCGTGGCCGGCGTTCCCCCGGATGCGTTTACGTCGGCGGGGCAGCTCTGGGGCTATCCGCTGTACCGCTGGGATCGGATCGAGCAGGACGGCTTCGCCTGGTGGATCGACCGCATGCGCGCCGCCCGCGAGCTCTACGACATCGTGCGGATCGATCACTTCCGCGCGTTCGCGGCTTATTGGGCGGTTCCCGCGGGCGCCGCGGACGCGCGCGGGGGAGAATGGCGGGAGGCTCCCGGACGAGAGCTCTGGCGGTCCGTGTTCCAAGCTCTTCCTGATCTGGCGCTGATCGCCGAGGATCTGGGCACGATCACTCCCGACGTCGAAGAGCTCCGGGATTCGCTCGAAATTCCGGGGATGAAGGTCCTGCAGTTCGCTTTCTCGGAGAACGACAGCCCGCATCTTCCGCACCGGCATGTTCCCCGATCGGTCGTCTACACCGGCACCCACGACAACGACACGACCCGCGGATGGTTCGCGAGCCTCTCACTGGAGGAGCGCGACCGGGTCCGCGACTACCTGGGGGGCGACGGCCACGAGATCGAATGGGACCTGATCCGCGCCGCGTTCGCTTCGGTCTCCGAGCGCGCCGTCGTGCCGATCCAGGACGTCTTCAGTCTGGGCAGCGCCGCGCGCATGAACCATCCGGGCCGGCCGGAAGGCAACTGGATCTGGCGGGCCCGCGAAGAGGACTTCACTCCCGAGCGCGCCGCGAGGCTGAAACGGCTCGCGGATGTGACGGGGAGGAATTGAGTCAGCGGCGCCCTATATCAGTTCTGACATAAAAAGAAGCTGGCGGCGCGAGGCCGCCAGCTTCTGCGAGAGACCAGCTTACTTCGACAGGTCGAGCCTCCAGGCGCCGCGGCCGTGCGTCGCCGCGTAGAGAAGGCGCGCGTTGGAATCGATCGTCAGGCCATAGACCGCGACGGGCGGAAAGCTGCCCGCTGCGGGCGTCCAGGTGTTTCCCCCGGCGGGGAGCATCGCGACTCCGAAATCGGTCGAGATGAAGAGATCGCCCGTCGCGTCGTCGCGGGCGATGCCCGTGACCGGCTGATCCCCGATGTTGAAAGACAAGTCTGTCCAAGTTGCGGCGAGAGTCGTCGGGTTGACGTGCACTTCGAAGACATGGCCCGGTGTTGCCGGCGTGTAGGCGTTGTAGCCGGAAAAAGAGACATAGGCGTGGTACGGGTCGCTTCCGTCCACGGCGATGCCACTCGGGAAACGGTTGGGCGTGATGGCCGAAGCGTTGTCGATCCGAGTGAAGACGACGGAGCTCGACGGATTCGTTGCGGCATTTTTCGAGATGAAGATGCGTCCGAGCCGCGTGCCTGCCCAGAGAACGTTTCCCGTGGTATCCGCCGCCGCCCGCGAGATCGCGACGACGTACGATCCGCCTTTGTCGGAACCGAACGCGGCTCCGGTCAAAGTCGGAATCCCGAGGCTGACCCAGTCGCCGCACGGGGCGGCGCCGTCTCCGAAGAACTCGTTGCAGTGAAGGTCGAGGTATGCCTGCGGCCCTGCGTTGTCCTGCGTCCGCCAGACATGCTGCAGGCCGATGAACCAGGTCGCTCCGACATTGGGATCGTTGATCAATGGAGCGTAGAACGACGCTGCCTCGTGGCTGGCTCTCAGCGGACTGGAGAAGAAGTCCCAGCCCAGCGGATCGGTCCCGTTGAAGTTGACGTCGCCCGAAGATCCGGTGTACGTGTGCATCCGGATCGCGGCGTTCGTCGGGTTGGTGCCGGACTGACCGCCGTCGCCGCCAACCGACTCGAACCAGAAACCTTTGCCCTGCCCGTTGAAGGCCCAGGTTCCGTTGTCCTGCGTGCCGCCGAGGAGGTCGTTGGCGGGGTTCTGCGGGTTCTTCGAGACGCTCTGGAATTGCAGCGTCGCGAGGCCGTCGTTGAGACTGAAGATACGGGTCGGGATCGCGGCGAGCGAAGTCTGGCAATCGACGAGCTCCGTCGGCGTCAGTCCGCGGGAGGCGCACTGGGCCGAAGCGTCCACGTACTGGCCGCTCACGCGCACGACGCCGCCGTCGCAGCCGAGGAACGCGATGTCGGGATTGCTGCCGGCGAACGCGATCGCGTGCTGGTCCGGGTGCATTCCGAGAGGCGGCGACTGCGTGTCGTTGGTCATGTCGGTGAAGCTCACCCCCGCGTTGGTCGAACGCTGTACGGCGCGGCCGTTGGAGGGCGGGTTGGCCGTGAAGATCTCGCTGTACTGCATCTGTCCGCCGATCCAGACGACGTCCGGCTGGCCGGGCGGCGATTCGATCGGCATATCGTAAGAGCACTGCTCGAGACCACTGGCGAGGTTGCCGCAGAAATCCCAGGACGTGAAGCCGGGCGTGCCCGGCGTCGAGTTGGAGAGCTTCAGCCAGCCGGGATTGTTCACTCCGTCGGTCAGCGAAGCGGCGGGCAGTAAGGCGTTGTCGGTCCGGTAGAAGTCCGCGGGACCGCCGTTGGTGTCGCCGAGATAAGCGCGCAGGTTGCCGTTGGCCAGATGCGCGAGAGCGAACTCGGTGCGCGATCCGGCGCTGTTGGCGATCAGACCGCCGCCGGCGGATGCGAACACCAGCTCATACCCCGCGCCGTTGGAGCGAAAGAGACCGTAGTCGAACATCGAGAAGAAAACGCGGGACGGGTCGCCGCCGGAAAGACCAGTGCGGTCGAAGACGATCTTGGTCACGCCGCCGCGGAAGAAATCGTTTCCGGTGGGTGTCGTGGGATCGGCGGTGTCGGATGGCTGGCTGAAGGCCAGAGTGAAGGTCGCTCCGCCGTCGGTGGATTCGTAGAGCCCGACGACTGCAGATCCCGGAGGCGTCCAACGCCCTCCGTTGACGGAAGCGGAACCGTGACGCGCGACCGCTGTTCCGATCAGGATGTGATTGGGGTTGACCGGGTCGATGGCGATCGACGCGACGGATCGGCCGTTCGCGACCGCGAAGCTTCCGGCAACGAGAGTCCACGACTTGCCGAAGTCAGTCGACTTGTAGAGACCGACGCCGGCTTCCGAGTCGCCCGAGCCGTTGGGCTCGCCGGTTCCGGCGTAGAGCGTTTTCCCATTCGGATCGGTCGGATCGAAGATGAGCGATCCGATGGCATTCGACCGGATTCCATTTCCCGATGGCTGCCAGTTCGGACTCTGGGAGAGAGCGTTGTCGGCTTCCCAGACGCCTCCTCCCGCGGCGCCGACGAAGATCTTGCAATCGTTGGCGTGGCAGTTCGGCGACACGGCGAGCGCCGTCACGCGGCCCGAATCCGTGGTCGGCCGCCCGGTATAGGTCGAGGGCCCGGCGACGTTGGGCGTGATCGGACCGACCTCCTGCCAGTTGTTCTTCTTGCCGCCCGGCAGCTTCGCGACCGACAGAAAGGCGGTATAGGCGCCCTGCTGTTGGGCAGCGGCAATGCTGTCATTGGGAAGAGCGCGGTCGTCGTAGCGCTCCTGCTCGGGTCCGCCGATCGCGCCTTCGCGTTCCGCTTCGCCGCCGCGCTGGGGAAGCGTCGCGGCGACCGCGTGTCGGTTGAAGCGCGGTTTCTTCCGCGCAGACGTCGGGCGCATCGCCGTCGCGGCGATGGTGACGACGCCGAACAAAGCCAGAACGAACAGAACCAGAAAGGATCGCTTCATCGGAGAACTCCTTCGCAAAAAAAAGAGGATGAAACTGAGGGACGGGTCATCGAAACCTCGCGCAGAAAATCAGACCCGTCGCGAGTCTTTTCCCGCAGTTCCGCCCAAGTCAAGAAAAAATTAGGAGAGAGAAAGAGAAAAAATTTTCTTACGGTTCGGCGGAGATCCTCACCGTTTCGCGTTCCTTGAGTCCACTTCGCACTTCCACGTAGCGTGATGTGTTGGTGCCGAGAGTGACGTATCTGCGTTCGAGCCTGCCGAGTGCCGTGATAACGAGGACGAAGGACCCTTTCTCGTCGGAGTGCACCGATTCGATCGGCACGAAGAGAGCGTGGTCGACGCCGCTGCAGAGGACGGCCGCCCGGGCGATCATGCCCGGACGGAAGCGAGGATCGGCCTGATCGAGGGCGATCGTGACGGGAAAGGACCGGGACTCGTTTTTGTCCGCGTCCCCGACGCTTCCGATCGTGCGCAGCACTCCCGTGAGCTCGCGGTTGGGAAATGCGTCGAGAACGACCAGCGCCTTCTGGCCCGCGATCAAAAGATGGATCTCCGACTCGGGCACTCGCCCTTCGACCTCGAGCTGAGTGAGATCGGGAAGCGTCACGACGGTCGTTCCGCCCCAGACCGCGTCGCCGACGCGGATCTTCCGCCGCTCGCCTCCCTTGTCGAAGAGCTCGCTGTGCACGGCGAGCCCGGGTGCGCGCGCGACGACGGTCGAGGCGGCGATCTTTTTCTCGGCCTCGGCGATCTGGCGGCGCGCCTCGTCGAGCCGCGCGTTTGCGACTCGAGCTGCGGCCTCGAGCTGCGCGCGTTCCACGCGCGCGCGCTCGGTCTG
>DATDNV010000284.1:0-3658 GCA_036518075.1 Thermoanaerobaculia bacterium | reverse complement strand
CTGCCGCGGCTTGACCCGAATGATGGGCTGGAGAGTCATGGTGGACCGCCGCGACGAGCTCGACCGGCATCGGCCGTGCATCATCGTCGCCAATCATCAGAGCTTTCTCGACGTCGTCACTTACGGCTCGATCTTTCCTCGACGGACCGTCTCCGCGGGCAAGCGGGAGATCGGACGCATCCCCGTGTTCGGCCTCTTCTACCGGCTGTCGGGAAACCTGATCATCGACCGTGGCCATGCGCGGAGCGCTCACGATTCGCTCGAGGCCGCCGCGCAGACGATGCGGGAAGACAAGATCGCCGTCTGGTTCATGCCGGAAGGGCATCGCAACCGTGGACGCGAGCTTCTGCCGTTCAAGAGCGGCGCGTTCCGTCTCGCGATCGCTGCCGGCGTGCCGGTCGTGCCCATCGTCGCCGAGCCGCTGACCGTGGTCGTCGACACGAAGCGCGGTCTCGCCCGCCGCGGCCGGCTGCGAATGCGGGTGCTCGATCCCGTTCCGACCGAAGGGCTGCAGACGAAAGATCTGTCCGCGCTGATCTATTCCGTGCGCGCCGCGATGCAGCAGGCGCTCGACGCCTGGGCGGAGGCTAGACCTTAACCGGCCGGCCCAGGCGCGAGGACTCGTAGGCGGCCGCGGCGATCTCCACTGCCCGCGCTCCGTCCACTCCCGTCGCCGCGACGTCGGGAGCGTGTCCACCCAGAACCTCGATCCACTCCGCGTGCTCCTTGCGGAACGTCTCGACGACGGTCGCTCGCCAGGTACCCAGGCGCTCGGCGATCTGGACTCGGGGAAACAGCTTCCACCGCTTCTGCGGGCGTCCGCTCTCGGAACGCTCGACGAACACCGACCGCATCGGCGGGTAGGCGGCGCGAGCGAGCCCACGATCTCCCCGCGCTTCGACCCAGAAGGAATACCCGCTCCAGTCGGTCCAGCTCGCCTCGAGCGAGACGACGCATCCGTTCGACGCGACCATCTGCACCGTGGCGTTGTCCTCGACCTCGAGGCCGTAGATCCGCGACGACACGCGCGCCATGACCTCGACGATCTCGCCCGCGAGATGCCGAACGAGGTCGAGGGCGTGGATTCCGTTGTCCATCAGCGCGCCTCCGCCCACGACGCCGCGGTCGGTAATCCAGGGCGTCGAAAACTCTTGGGCCCCCGCGTGTCCCGCGTAAGCGCGGACCCGATCGAGAGCGCCGAGTCGCCCCGCTCGCAAGTTCTCCCGCACGCTCGCGACCGCGGGAAAGAATCGGTGGTTGAAACCGCACCGGAGAGGGCGCTTCCGCTTCTCCGACTCCTCGACCATCTTCCGGGCGGTCGAGGGATCGGGCGCGAGCGGCTTTTCGCAGAGAACCGAACGGCCGGCGGAGAGCGCGGCGAGAACGCTCTCCGCGTGCGCGACGGGAGGCGTCGAGACGATCACCGCTTCGACTTCGGGATCGGAGACGAGATCGTCGACGGCGGGAAGAACGCGCGCCCCGAAACGGGATGCGAACGCGCGGGCGCGATCCGGATCGGCATCGGTCACCGCCACGAGCGGGAGCCCATCCGCCGCGAGCGCACGCGCTCGAAGCTCGGCAATGGCTCCGCAGCCCACGAGACCGACTCTCATTGGACTCTCCCGCGATCGCGGAGGCCTTCACCATCCAGGCATCTCATGATGGGATCGTCTCTCCGGTTCGTGACTTTATCGCCGTGAAGCGCAGGAGCGGACCGAACCGGGAGAGCAGGCCGCGGCCCAGCCGCCGTCCGGCCAGAAGAGCGTAGATCGCGAAGAGCGGCCCAAATCGCGGCGACACGGAAGCGCGCTGCCCCGGGCTGAGCGGTGAAAAGAGGAAGCTTCGGAGCTCGAGGCCGCTTTGCGAAAGAGCCCGGAAGATCTCCCGCCGCGAGGGAAGCCGTATGGCCGAGTAGTCATCCCCCGTCCGCCACCGTACGTATGCCCGCTGTGCCTTTCGCGGCAGCCAGGCGACGCCCCACAGTCCGACGTGCGGCTCGGGCGCCGGCGTCCACCGCTGGAACACCTCGACTCCCAAGCTCCCCCCCGGAGCGAGAACTCGCGCCGCGCTCTCGATCGCTCGTGCCGGATCGGCGACATGCTCGAGCAGGTGGCGAAGGAAAACCGAATCGAAGCCGCCTCCGGAAAACGGAAGCGCATCGGCGGAAGCGGCCGCGAGGCGGACCGCGCCGGCACGGCCCATCTCTTTCAGGCGATGCTGCGCGATGACGAGCCAGCGGAGCGCACTGTCGATCCCGAACAAATCAGTAAAGCGGCCGCTCCGCAGGGCGGCCACGAGAGACCCGCCCGCTCCGGAACCGACATCGAGAAACCGCTCTCCCGGAAGGGCCTCGATCATCGGACGAGACTCATCGACGCTGCGCCGGACCCCGGCGATGTGCCGCGCGGCGATCGCGGGAGGCGTGGATTCCGTTTTCTCCCAATAGAACGCGAGAAGTTCCTCGAACGAGCGCCCCTTCGCGGCGGCATCGAAGAGCTCCTGCGCGCGCCGGCGATCCTCTTCGAGCGATAAGTATCGATCGCCCGTCAGCCGCAGATCCGGAATGCCGAAGAGAATCGGATAGCTTCGGCCGCACGAAGCGCAGACGAGCGCGTCGGATCGTTCGGCGAGCGCCCCTCCGCAGGCGGGACAGGCGAACCGCGGAGCTGTCACCCGAGCCGGCGCAGGCGCCGGAGAAGCCGGCGCGAGGCGAGCCGCCGATCGATGCGCGGCGAGAGAAGATGCTCGAATCTCCGACGATCGCGGAAGTAGTAGGTCTCGATGCGCGGAATGTCGAACCGGTCGTCCCCGTCGCTCATTCGGGCATGGCGAGTTCCGAACGCGGCCTCGAAACGCGCGGCCGCGATGCGGCGGCACCGTCCGTCCGCGCGGCCACCGGGATAGGCGAAGAGGCGGGGCCGGGTCCCGAGGCGGCTCTCGACCTCGCGCGCGCAGCCGTCCAACTGTTCGACGATGGCGGATTCGGACAAGGCCGAGAGGTCCGGGTGGTCCATGGTGTGTACTGCGATCTCGGCGCCGGCGGAAGCGAGCCTCCCGGCCGCGTCCCATCCCATCAGCGGAGCCCGCACGACCCAACCCGGCTGACCGGGCCAATCATTGGTCCTGCCGACCCAGGTTGTCACGAGGAAGAGGACATAAGGAAATCCCCGCTCCGCCAGGACGGGCGCTGCCAGCTCGGCGACGCTCGCAAATCCATCGTCGAACGTGAAGACAAAACCGTCTCGATCGATCGGCGGAGCCTCCTCAAACGGATGCGCGAGGCGCGAGGGCGGAATCACTGGACGCCCGGATCGGGCCACCGCCTCGACGTGCGCGCGGAACTCCGATGGCGAAACCGAAAGCACCGAGCCGGTCGAATCGAGGGCGTGGTACGTCAGCACGGCGACCCGACTCATGCGCGTTTTTTCTCCGCAAGCAGCTTCTCGACATGCCTCTCGTAGGCGTCGACGTGAGACTTCTCCTGCCAGCTCTGCTCGGCGGCGGCGCGGCCGCGGCGGCCGAGCTCTGCCCCGAGCGTGGGATCGGCGGCCAGGCGCGAGAGCGCGCCTGGCAGGTCCTCGTCCCGCTCGAAGAGCAGTCCTCCCCCGCTGTCCTCGACGATTTCGGTCAAAGCCCCGAGATTGCGAGCCACCACGGG
>DATDNV010000283.1:0-4066 GCA_036518075.1 Thermoanaerobaculia bacterium | reverse complement strand
CGCATCTCGCGCGCCACATGGACGTCAACGCCATTGCCGACGCCGGCGAAGACACGGCCCTCTCGAAGTCAGTCGCGGAAGACGCCGCCGTCAACGTCAAGCGCGTCAGGCGGTACGCGATCCGCGACTACTACCGCGAAGACGCGCAGGGGCTCGACTTCATCGAGGCCTTCACCGAGATCAAGACCACCTGGCATCCGATCGGGGTGTAGGTCGCGGGCATCTGCCTCGCGGGGACGCGGCGGCCTCCTCCTCGACGACGTGGATGGCCGCCGCTCCGCTCGGCCGGCAGTCGGACTATCCGGCCAGATGAGCGGTGACGGTGTGTGCCGTCCGAGAGGCCCCGCTCCGGCAGAAGGCCGCTTCCAGGGGGAGAAGGACGAGTTTCCAGTTACTGGAATCGTCTATTCGAACCCGGCCAGCTTCTTGAGCTCCTCTCCCTCGATCGAGTACCGAATCCAGGTCGTGGGCCGGCGAGCGCCCAACCGCTCGTAGAAGCGCATCGCGCGGACGTTCCAGTCGAGAACCGCCCAATCGAGCCGCAGCCCGCCGCGCGCGACGACTTCGCGCGCGAGTGCCGCCATCAAGGCCTCGCCGACGCCGCGGCCGCGAGCCGCCTCCGAAACGACCAGATCCTCGAGATAGAGGAAGGGCTTCGCGCGAAAAGAGCCCAGCCCCTCGTAGAAGAGCGCGATCCCTTCGATCTTGCCATCGAGCTCCGCGACGAGCGCTTCCAGGCGATGCGTCTCGAAAATCCACGCGAGCAGTCTCCCCGCTTCCGACTCGTCCGGCGGCGGCAGCTTCTCGAAACGAGCGAGCTCGCGGTCGAGCTCGATGATCCGCGGCCCGTCGGCCGGAACGGCCCGGCGCACGGAGACCGTCATCCCTGGATCTTCGGCCTGGGTTCTTTCTTGACCGCAGCGACCTTGCCGAGGTCCACGACCCGGATCAGGCTGATCGCTTCATCCCCCGACACATTCGATCCCTGGCCAAGAACGAGCCGCTCGGGCGAAACGACGACGGTGACGAGAGTCGTCGGCCGCGCCTGCGAGCGGTCCGTCACGACGAACGTCTTCCGGCCGGCGAGATCGATCTCTCTCGCCTCGACGCCGGGTGCCTTCTTCGCCTCCGCGATCGCTTTTCGCAGCTGCGCCTCCAGATCCTTCGCGACGTCGTAGTCCTGGATGACGATTCGAAACTGCTTGGTCGAGGTCGCGCTTTCGATTCGCTGGAAGAAGCGGCCGATCTCGACGTACTTGCCCATCTCGTTTTCGTAGTCCTCGGGAAGCTCGTCCTTGGGAGCCGGAGCGTAGCCGGGAAGCTCCGACGGTAATCCTTCGCGCAGCGTCAGCGGCCAGACCGGCTTGTCCGCGCCGATGGAGAGTCGCGCGAAGAGCGAAACAAGAAGGGCAACGCCCAACCGACGAAGCGAATTGTGCATTGCGATCAGGATAACTCAGTCAGTGGCGCGCCGAGCGATGCGCTCCGGCACGGATCTTGAAGTGAAGAGGATGGCGCCCAATTTCTGGGCGCTTCGAGGAGGAGTGTAATGAAACGCATTTTGGCGATGGTGTTCGCAACGAGTTTCGGAATGGCGCTCGCGGGAACCGCATATGCGCAGACGGCCCAGACCCCACCGAAGGCTCCCCCCGGGGGCACGATGGAGTCGGAGTCGACGCACAAGGAGACCGGTCCGGGCCCCAACACCAAGGAAAAATCGAAGATCGTGGTCGGGGTCGTCAAGAAGTACGAAGCGGGCAAGAAGATCGTCGTGACGGGGCCGAAGAACAAGGACTACTCGTTCGACCTCGACGAGAACGCCGGCGTGACTGGGGACATCGCGGTCGGCGAAAAAGTCAAGGTGACCTACTCGAAGTCCGATAGCGGTCAAAAGGTCACGACCGTTGCCCCCTACGAAGCGAAGGCATCGCATTCGAAATAACGCCGATCTCGGCGGGTGAGCGAATCCCGACGAGGAATGGCGCACCGCATCGAAACCGAAAGGAGTGATCATGAACCGGAAAGTTCCCACTATTGCGGCCGCGCTCATCGCAGGAGCGATGACGGTCGCGGCCCAACAAACGACGACGGAGCAGACGACTCAGCGGAATCCCGACGGCTCCGTGCAGACGACCACGAAGACGACGACCGTGACCGGATCGGTCGTGCGTTTCGACAAGGGACAGAGCATCGAGATTCGCAGCGCGGACGGAAAGACGACGACCTACATGTTGTCTCCCTCCGTCGAGGTGCCGACGGAGGTCCAGGTCGGCCGGAACGTGACGATTTCGACCGAGCCCGCCTCCAATGGCTCCGGCCCGGCCGTGGTCACGCGCATCCACACGACGAGCGTCAACTCGCAGGGACAAACGAAGACGACCACCGAGCGCACCGAGACCAACGCTTCCGGACAGACGAAGACGACCACGACGACGGTCTACGGAACGGTGACCGCGTTTCAGCCCGGTCAATCGATCTCGATCGAAGAACCCGGACAACGAACCGTGACCTACACGATCGACCCCTCTTCGGACCTGCCTACGGATCTGGCGGTCGGCAAGACGGTCACCATCCAGACGACGACGGTGTCCGGCTCGCCGAACCCGGTCGTTCGCAAGATCACCTATCGGACGACGACGAAGACGATCGAGAAGAACTAGTCATCGCCGTTATCCTTTCGCAACAAAAAAGCGGTCCCGCGCGGGACCGCTTCTTTTTTCGGATCGAAGAAGGGGTTATTTCTTGACGCCGAGGATCGCGTCCTTGGCTTTCTTCGAAACCCGGAACTTCACAACGCGCTTCGCGGGAATCTTGATCTCTTCGCCCGTCGCCGGGTTGCGGCCCATGCGCGCCTTGCGGTTGACCAGAACGAGCTTTCCGATTCCGGGGATCGTGAAACTGTTCTTCGCTTCCTTGTAAGCGAGGGCTGTCAGGTCATCGAGGAACTGCGTCGCGACCCGCTTGGTCGTGCCGGTCGACTTCGAAAGGTGATCAGCAGTCTGGGACTTCGAAAGCGCCTTGGAATCTTTTGCCATATGCACTACCCCTTCTTCATTGCGGATTCGCCGTTGCCGGCGTGGTCAAAACTGGCGGGTATTCTACTCGCCGCCGAGAAGATCAAGTCAAGAAAAGAAAGGGGGGCTTCATCTTTTTTGCGTTGCGCTCCCGCGAGCTAAGATGCGTCGTCCGATGGCGAGCCGTTCGAAGAGTGTCGGACGACGGGCGGAGCTTTACGGCCCCGCGAACTCGAACGGGGAGCATGACCCCGGCTCGAGTGCGCGGCTCCGATCGGCTTCGGGCGGCCGCGCTTCGCGTTCGACTGGCGCTAAAGGGCTCTTAACGCACTCGTTTAGCTCCGTCGGCGACGAGCGCGCGAATCCGGCGGGGGCGGCGTCCCCGCTGCGGTCGCAGCGATGACTCGGTCCCGTCGTTTTCGGTCTCCCGTCTCGCCGGCGTTTCTTCTCGCTCTCCTCATGGCCGTCGCGGCATCTTGGGGTTGCCAGGCGATTACCGAGGCGAAGATCGTGCGACGGGTACTGGACGATCACCGAGCGCGCGCGAACGTCAGGCCGCTTCCCCGGGCGGGGACCATTCGGATCACACTCACCCGCACGGATGATCCGCCTGCGTCGGGAACCGAGGTCCTGGAGTGGGACGAGGGCCATTTCCGCGAGACCGTGTCCTCGGCGGGCTGGACTCGTGTACGAGGAATCCAGGGCGAAAAGGCCTTCTTCACCGACGAAGACGGCGTGACTCGCGTCGCATCGGAGCCGTTGCTGGCGGACCTCATCACCCGCTCTTACTTCTGGCGGCGCGCATACCTCTTCGACGATCTCGAACGCGCGCGCACCGTTCTTGGGCCCTCCGACGCAACCAGCGTCACGATCGGGTTGACCCCTCGCGGCGGCGACCTTCTCTGGCTCACGTTCGGACGGTCGGACGGACGGCTCCACCGAGCCCAGTCCACCCGATTCGATTTTGCTTTCGAGACGCCAGCGCGGTTCCTCGAGTCCTCGGGTCGGGCGACGCGGGTTCGGGGTGAGATCGCACACGTCGGACTGCCGAT
>DATDNV010000282.1:0-6010 GCA_036518075.1 Thermoanaerobaculia bacterium | reverse complement strand
CGCCTCGAGCAGGTGCGCGGTCACGATCTTCGCTTTTTCCTTGATCTTGCCGACCGCGCTCATGAGCGCGCCGCCGCCGACTGCCGTCGTGCGGCTGCCGTACGTTCCCCATCCCATCGGCGTCTGATCGGTGTCGCCGTGGAGCACTTCGACATCTTCGACCGGGACACCGAGCTCGCTCGAGACGATCTGCGCAAAGGTCGTCTCTTCTCCCTGTCCGTGAGGCGAGACCCCGACCAGGACGTTGACCTTGCCGGAAGGATGGAAGCGCACGATCGCGCTCTCCCAGAGGCCTCCGCCGAAACCGACGGCTCCGGCGACCTGAGAAGGTCCAAGCCCGCAAATCTCCGCGTAGGTCGAGAGGCCGATGCCGAGGTACTCCCCCTTCTTGCGAAGCTCCGCCTGCTTTCGGCGCAGCGCCGGGTAGTCCGCCATTTTCAGCGCCTTGTCGAGCGCTCCCGCGTAATTGCCCGAGTCATAAGTGAGGCCGGTCGCGACGGTGTGGCCGTTTTCGAAGGGCGGGATGAAGTTTTTCTGCCGCAGCTGCGCGGGATCCATTTTCAGCTCGCGCGCGAGCATGTCCACGAGCTTCTCGATCATGAACGTCGCTTCGGGCCGTCCCGCGCCGCGGTACGCGTCGACCGGAGTGGTATGGGTGAACATCCCGAAGACGTCTTCATGGATGTTGGGTATGGCGTAGGAACCGGAGAGCATCAGGCCGTGGAGGATCGTCGGAATCCCGGTCGAAGCGGTGGAGAGGTACGCGCCGAGGTTCGCCCAGACTTTCGCGCGTACCGCGACGATCGTTCCGTCCTTCTGCGCGGCCATCTCGACGTCCTGGACGTGATCGCGGCCGTGGATCGTGGATTTGTAGTTCTCCGTGCGCGTCTCGGTCCATTTGACCGGCCGGCCGAGCTTCTGAGAGGCGAAGACGACCATCGAGTCTTCCGGGTAGTGGGGGATCTTGCTCCCGAAACCTCCTCCGACCTCCGGAGCGATCACGCGGATCTTGTGCTCGGGAATGCCCGTGTCGAGTGAGAGGAGAAACCGCACGATGTGCGGGTTCTGCGAGGTGACCCAGAGCGCGACTTCCCCTGAGCCGGGGGTCCAGCGCGCCAGCGCCGCCCGCGGCTCCATCGCGTTGGGGATCAGGCGCTGGTTGATGATCCGATCGCGGACCTTCACCGGCGCCGAGCGAAAGGCGGCTTCGACGTCTCCGCCCGAGACCTTCCAGTGGAAGCAGATGTTGTCGGGAACGTCCGCGTGGACCTGCGGTGCGCCCTTCTGCGCGGCGGCGAACGCGTCCGCAATGGCAGGGAGAGGCTCGTAATCCACATCGACCGCATCGACGCCGTCGCGTGCGGCATAGCGATCCTCGGCGACCACGATCGCGACGGCGTTGCCGGCATAGCGGACCTTGTCGATCGCGATCGGAGGATAGGCGGGAGTCTTGGTGTCCGATCCGGGCACGACCCATGCGCAGGGGATCGGCTTGAACCCGGCCGCCTCCATGTCGCGGCCCGTGAAAACGGCGACGACGCCCGGGACGGAAAGCGCTTTCTTGGTATGGATCGCCCGGATCTTCGCGTGCGCATAGGGAGAACGCACCACCGCGAGATGCGCCATGCCCGGCAGCTTGAAATCGTCGGTGTACTGGGCATGGCCCGTGATCAGGCGCGGGTCTTCGCGCCGCTTCACTGACGATCCGAAGACCTTGGACGTCATCGCGGCCTCCTTTCCGGCGGCGGTCACGCCTGCATCCGGCGCGCGGCTTCCTGAACGGCTTCGACGATGTTCTGGTAGCCGGTGCAGCGGCAGAGATTTCCCTCGAGGCCGTGGCGGATCTCGCTCTCGCTCGGCCGCGACTTTTTCTCCAGTAGCGCGCAGGCGGTCAGGATCATTCCCGGCGTGCAGAAGCCGCACTGCAGTCCGTGCTTCTCCCAGAACGCTTCTTGAAGCGGATGGAGCTTGCCGTTTTTCGCGAGACCCTCGATCGTCGTGATGTTCGCTCCGTCGGCCTGAACCGCGAGTACCGTGCAGGATTTCACCGCCTGCCCGTCGATCAGGACCGTGCAGGAGCCGCACTGGCTCGTGTCGCAGCCGACGTTCGTACCGGTCAGGCCGAGCGTCTCGCGCAGGTAGTGGACCAGAAGGAGACGCGCCGGGACCTGGTGCTTCTGTTTCTGGCCGTTGACGATCGCAGAGACGGAGTGCTGGCTCATGGGCGACTCCTTCGAGGGCGAATGGCGACGGGGCGAACCGCGCGCCGGAGGGTGATTCTATACATCTGAGCCGGCGGGCTCGGGAACATTTGGAACAGCGGACGTTTATTCTCAACCGCTGAGTCGCCCGGCCCTGCGGGTGAGCGCCGGCGAACCCGGCGCTGCCTACTGCCGGGGGTTTGCCTTCGGTGGACGGCTCCCCTCGGGACCACGCGGCGGGCCGGAGTGGCGATAGGGAAGCCATCTCTGCCCGCCGCTTGCGAAATCGCCGCGAGGAAGAGTGAGACGTTTCTGCTTGTCGTCCTGCCCGGACCCATGCGATTTCGAAGGTCCCAGCGGGAAACGTCCTCCGGGCCGGATCCGTCGCGAGCCGCGGGCTTCTTCCGGAGTCTGACCTGTCCGAGGGCGCAGACACCATAGAACAACGCTGGTCTCTGGAGCAGCGCCCGAGGACCGGAGCGGTGGCCAGGCGATGACCTCAACGGCCGGGCCGCCGCGTTCCGACGAGGAAGATGCCCGCGAGCGAGCCTCACGAACTTGTCCTCCTCGCTTACTTTTTCGCCTGGATCTTCTTTCGAACCTTGGCGAAGAAAGCGGCGGTGAGTTTCTTCGATACGCCGCCCATCAGCCGCGACGCGACGCTGGCGAGCGTACCGGCGATTCCCACCTCGGCGGCCCAGGCGACCTCCGTCGACCCCGCTTCCGGCTCGGAGAGGGTCATGGTCGTCGCCCCGTCGACCGCGCTGCCGGGAGCGGTGCCGTGAAACTTCATCTGCGCGCGGCGGGGCGGCTCCAGCGCCAGCCATTCGACGTCGGTGGTGAACCGCGCCTTGAGGGCTCCGAATCCGACGGCGGTCACCACTCGGAACTTCTCGTTGGGCGACAGGGTCTCCATCGACTCGACTCCCGGCGCACACGCGGCCACGGCTTCCGGGTCGGTGAGAAACTTCCAGACTTTCTCGAGCGGAGCGGCAATTCGGATCGTCCCTTCAAGGTGCATGATCGGCCCTCACGCGCGCGAGTGCGAAGTGCGGAGTTCCAAGTTGAAAGTCATTTGAAGAGGATCCAACTTTGAACGTCGCACTGAGAACTTCGCACTCTCCAAGAAGAGCGTTAGTAGGCGACCAAGGCCCGGGCCGCCTTCGCGACTTTCTCCGCGTTGGGCAGGAAGAAGTCTTCGAGCGTCGGCGAGAACGGAACCGGAGTGTCGGGGGCGGTGACGCGAATGAGCGGGCCGTCGAGGTATTCGAAGCATCTCTCGGAGATCACGGCGGCGATCTCGGCCCCGATGCCCCCGGCGCGTGTCGCTTCGTGGAGCACGATCGCCTTGTTCGTCTTGGCGACCGACTCGAGGATCGCCTCCTCGTCCAGCGGAAAGAGGGTTCGCAGATCCAGAACCTCGCAGTCGATCCCCTCGGTCTCGAGCGTCTTGGCCGCGTCGAGCGCCGTCCAGACCATTGCGCCGTACGTGAGAATCGAAAGGTCGCGGCCGGTCCGGCGCAGCGCGGCCTTGCCGATGGGAACGATCCAGTCTCCGCCGGGCAGCTCTTCCTTGACGCGGCGATAGAGAAACTTGTGCTCGAAGTAGATGACCGGATCGTCGTCGCGGATGGCCGCCTTGATCAACCCCTTCGCGTCGTGGGCGGTCGAAGGCTGGACGATCTTCAACCCCGGGGTGTGTGCGAAATAGGCTTCCGGGTTCTGGGAATGGAACGGTCCGCCGTGCACTCCTCCGCCGGCAGGGCCGCGCACGACCATCGGGACGCCGACGCCGGTGCGGTACCGCGATTTGGCTGCGAAGTTGGTGACCATGTCGAAAGCGCACGAGATGAAGTCGGCGAACTGCATCTCCGCCACGGGCCGCATTCCCATCATCGCCGCGCCGACCGCCGCTCCCACGATGGCGCTCTCGGACAGCGGCGTGTCGAGCACGCGCTCTTCGCCGAATCGGTCGCGCAATCCGGCGGTGAGCTGGAACGCCCCTCCATACACGCCGATGTCCTCGCCGAGCAGGAAGACCCGGTCGTCCCTCTCCATTTCTTCGAGAATGCCCTCGCGGATCGCGCCGATGTAGGTCGTCTCGCGCCGCGGGCGCGGCTCGAGCGTCACCGGCATTTCGGGAATGGAATCTCTCACCAGCGCCGCCGGATCATCATCGATTCGGGGACGGGACCGGCTTCGGCGTAAACACCTTCGAGAGCGCTCTCGGGTGCGGGCATGGGGGAGGCCTCGGCCTCCGCGAGGTCGGCTTCGAGCTTCTGAGCGATCTCCCGGTCGATCGCGGCAAGCTCTTCGACGGACGCGACCGCCGTCTCGGTGAGCTGCCGGACGTAGCGATCAATCGGATCGCGCCGCGTCCACTCCATCAGTTCGGCGTTGGGAACGTAGGTCTGCCCGTCGTGCTCCGCGTGGCCCTTCATCCGGTAGGTCCGGGACTCGATGAGCGTCGGTCCCGCGCCATCGCGCGCGCGGTCCACCGCTCGCCGCGTCGCGTCGTAGACGGCGAGCACGTCGTTGCCGTCGACGCTCTCGCCCGGGATCCCATAGCCGGCAGCGCGGTCGGCCAAACACTTGGCGGCCGTCTGCTTGCGAAACGGAGTCGAGTAGGCCCAGCCGTTGTTTTCGGCGATGACGATGAGCGGCAGCCGCTGCACGGCGGCGAAGTTCAGTCCTTCGTGAAACGGTCCGGTCGAAGTGCCGCCGTCGCCGATGTAGGTGAGCGCCACGTGTCTCTTCCTCTGCATTTTTGCGGCGAGTGCCACGCCGGCCATGACCGGGATGAGCGTTCCGAGCATCGAGATCGGAGATACCAGTCCGCGCTCCGGGCGGCCGAAATGGAGGATGCCTTCCTTTCCTCGGGAGGGCGAGGAGGCGCGCGCGAGGTATTGCGTGAAGACTTCCCGCGGGGTGGCGCCCATGACGAGAACCGAACCCAGGTTGCGGATCAGCGGTCCCAGAACGTCGCCCTTCTCGAGCGCAAACGCGCTTCCCACCGAAGTGCCTTCCTGACCCAACGACCGATAGAGTCCGCCCACGATCTTGCCCTGACGGTAGAGATTCACGAGCCGCTCCTCGACGGAGCGATTGAGTCTCATGAACCGATAGATGTCGAGCTTTTGATCGCGGGTGGGGGGCATTGAAACGATTATAGGGGGAGCTCGGCAGACTGAGGACGTAGGACGTAGGACGTGGGTCGTAGGGAAGCTCGCTCGGGTTCCTCCCGACCACCAACCACCTGCGTCTTCTGTCAGCGGACTACAATCCAATCGTGGCCGAACCCCGGGTCTCCGTTCTCATCGCTTCCGACCGCGTCGCGGACTCGCTGCCCGATTGCCTGGCTTCCCTGACGGCGCAAACCACGGCCCCCTCGTTCGAGGTCATCGTCGCGTCCTCCTCCGAGCCCGCGCCCGTTGCCGAGGCGCCCTTTGTCCTGAGATGGGTGGAGGCTCCCGATCGCAATCCCGCCCGCCGCCGAAACCGGGCCGCTCACGAAGCCAGGGCCGGATTCCTCGCCTTCCTCGACGACGACGCCGCGGCGGAGCCCGGGTGGATGGCCGCCGGAGTCGCAGCGCTGACGCGCTTCGGTATCGCCGGCGGACCCGACCTGGGTCCCAGCGGCGCTCCCTACCTCGAGCGGGTCTCCGACCTTCTGCTGGCGACGCCCCGGATCGGAAGCGGCGTGCCCGCCCACGAGCGCCGGCCCCGCGCGGGTGCGGTGCGGTCGCCGCATGACGTGGCGCTCTGCAACCTTTTCGTTCGCCGCGACGTCTTCGAGTCCCTCGGGGGCT
>DATDNV010000281.1:0-6324 GCA_036518075.1 Thermoanaerobaculia bacterium | reverse complement strand
CGGGACGGCATTGCGCCTGATCTACGTGGCCAAGCGCCCCGTGACCGTCGTTCGCCCTCCCCGCCGGCGCAAAGCGAGTTGACGCGGCGGGTTACGGAACATCTCCCCGAGGCCATCCACCGGTGCTAGGCTAAGGCGGGAATACCGCCGCCGTGCCATACGACTCCGAAGCTCTGGATCGCATCGCGCGGAGCGGACAGGCGGTTTTCGCCATCGACTCCTCCGACCGCATCATTCTCTGGAACAAGAAGTGCGAGGAGATGCTGGGAAAGCCGGCCCGGCAGGTTCTTGGAAAGCGGTGTTACGACGTCATGGAGGGAAGGGACGAGAACGGCAACATCTATTGCTACCGCAATTGTCCCGTCGCCTACCAGGCGCGTGAGAAACAGAAGGACCCCGTCCAGCGATTCCAGCTCTCGGTGGAAACGGGCAAGGAAGGGCGCAAGGCGATCGAGGTCTCGATGTTCGCCATTCCCTCGTACCATCCAGCGCTCTCGACTGTGGTGCACGTCCTGCGTGAAGGGAATCGCACGTCCGCACTCGAGCGCGAGCTAGCGAAAGAGGCGGACCCGCGCGAACCGCTCTGGCCGATGACGACCAAGGAAGGAGCGCCCGTCGATCTGACGGAGCGCGAAAAGGAGATTCTCCGGTGTCTCGGGGAGGGCCTGTCCACGCCCGCGATCGCCAAGAAGCTCTTCATCGCACCGGTCACCGTGCGCAATCACATCCAGTCGATCCTCCACAAGCTGGACGTGCACACCAAGCTCGCCGCCGTCGTCTTCGCCTACCAGCACGAGTTGATCTAGCGCCGGCCTCTCGGCCTGGCTCGGCGCCTCCCGCTTGGCGTTGAAGGGCTTCGGAGCCCTCGAGTCCCGCCGCCTGTGCCCCGCGGAAATGATTCATCTGAATCAGGCAGGTTCGCGCGAAGCGATCCAAGATCTTTTCCAGGCTGGAGAAAACAGATGTTGGAAAAACATTCGAGCAGGGCCGTGCAACCGATGACTCGCCCCCAGGCGATCGACCGTATTCGGAAATGCTTGAGCGCGGGAGAGACCGAAGAGCAGTGCGCCTGTGTCGTCGCGAGCCGCTACGGGATGTTCTGCGGCGGATTTTCCAGGCTGTCCGACAAGGAGCTCCGCCAGCGCTACCACTGGATCGTTCGAAAACATCCGGGAGTCGCGAGGGAGGAGCTCGAACGGCTCGCGAGCCTCTACCACGTGGGCCGGCAGCAAGCGACCGGCTGCGCTCTTTGCTGCGACGTCGAGACCAGGGACCACTGCGGCTGCGACGGCTGGAACAGCTTCGACAGCCGAACCCTCGAATCGGTCTGCCGCGACATGACCGGCGAGCTCATTCAAATCGTGGAGTCTCCGGCCTCTTCGGCCGACGAGAAGGTCTGAGGGCTGCGCCGAAGAGTGCGCGGCGGCCCCCTGGACCCGCCGGAGAGCGGTGAAGATGGACAGAAAGCCTTTCGCCCCGACGGTTTTCGCGCTCGTTCCCCTCTCCCAGGCAGTGCTGATGTCCATCGGGGCCCTCGCCATCGGATTCCTGGCATCCCAGGCTTGCCGCAGCCGGACGCTGGAGCAGCCGCGAGCTTCGTTCATCGAAGTTCCCATTTCGCCTCACCCGCCTGCGACCCCGAAGACGCGAGAACGGGGGAAAAAACTCTACGAGGCGAACTGCGAGAAATGCCACGGCGCGCGCGGGACCGGTGACGGCGCCGCAGCGGCGTTTCTTCAGCCTCGCCCCCGCGACTTCACGACGGGCGCTTACAAGTATCGAACCACGGAGTTCGGTCTTCTCCCGACCGACGCGGACATCTATCGCACGATCACTCGGGGCCTGGACGGCACGAGCATGCCTCCCTGGCAAGAGGTGCTGGGCAACGACGAGCGCTGGGCGCTGGTCGACTACATCAAAGACTTCTCGCCCCGGTTCGCCGGGGAGCCGCCGCCCGAATCGGTCCCGATTCCCGAGCCTCCCCGGACCAAGCCGGATCTGGAGAGCGGGAAACAGCTCTACGCGAAGCTCGAGTGCGGAAAGTGTCATGGTGCCGACGGCCGCGGGGCGGGGCCATCGGCGAACTTCCTGAACGACCTGAAGGGCTTCCATGTCAACTCGCGCGATTTCACCGATCCGGCATCGTTTCGCGCCGGCTGGACCACGCGCGAGATCGTTCGGACTTTGAAGACGGGGCTCAACGGCACGCCGCTTCCGCTCTACATCGGCCTGATGTCGACGAAAGAGGACTACGACATCGCAGCCTACGTCATGAGCTTGGCGAAACCCGTCACGAGCGAGCCGCAGCGAGAGCTCGCCGGGACTGCCGGGCTCACGGCCCCGCGCGTCATTCGCCTTCAAGAGCGCGCGTGGAAGTTCGAGCCTGCCGAGATCCGCGTTTCCCGGGGGGAGGCGGTTCTGATCGAATTCTCGGTGACCGATAACGGACTGGGCGCCGGGCACGGCTTCGCGATCGATGGCCGGGAACATTCCGTCTTCGTCAATGGGACCGTCGTCGGGAAGCCGAGGTCGGTCGCTTTCCGGATCGACGAGCCGGGCCGGTACACCTACTACTGCGCGACCGACTGCAGCTCCAACGATCTCCATCCCCGTATGGCCGGAACCCTGGTCGTCGAGTAATCCCGGCAGGAGGCGCCGACCATGCTGCTTTTCCGTTGCGCCCCTCCGCTTCGGCCCGCAAAGGCGGAAACGAGTGCTTGATATGACCGGAATCATGTTTCGGAAAGGTCCGCGCTTGTAGGTTGGCCTCATGGATCGCAACGTTCTCCATGGATCGCACGTTCTCCCGATTCACTCCAAGGAGACCCTATGAGCATTCGCTGGCGGTTGGCGCTTCCTGTCCTCGCACTCATCCCTGGGCTCGCCGCGTCCTGCTCCCGCAAAGCCGAGACGAGCCGAGCTTCCCTGACGCCGTCGTTTCTCGAGGTCCGCGTGGCCAAGCGCCCCGCGCCGAGCTCCGAAACGGTCGAGCGCGGACGCCGGTTGTATCTGGCCAACTGCGTCCAGTGCCACGGCGCTGCCGGCGCGGGAGACGGCTACGGAGCGCCCTTCCTCGTGCCTCCTCCGCGCGACTTCACGACGGCGGCTTTCAAGTTCCGCACGACGGGATCGGGAGAGCTTCCGACCGATGCCGATCTCTACCGGACGATCTCTCGTGGCGCCAACGGGACCGGGATGCCCCCCTGGCAGTTTCTGCTTTCCGAGGACGAGCGCTGGGCGCTGGTCGACTACGTCAAGAGTTTTTCCTCCGAGTTCGTCAAGCGCTCCGCGCCGGAATCGATGAGCCTTCCCAAGCCTCCCAAGAAGGCGCCCGACGCGGCGCGCGGAAAAGTCCTCTATGCCAAGCTTCAGTGCGCCAAGTGCCATGGCGAGGATGGCCGCGGCAGCGGCCCTTCGGCGCAGACGCTGACCGACACGAAGGGCATGCACATCAACTCCCGCGACTTCACCAACCCCGGCTCGTTCCGCACGGGCTGGACCGCCCAGGAGATCGTTCGCACGTTCGAGACGGGATTGAACGGCGCCCCGATGCCTTCCTACAGCGGTCTGATGACTCCGCAGGAAGAGTACGACCTGGCCGCCTACGTCATGAGCCTGGCCGGCCCGGGCTCGGGAAACCAGTTGCGGCAAGCGGCCAGGAGCATGGCGGGGCTGGGAAAACCGGACCGCGTCGTGAAGCTTCGAGAGCACGCCTGGAAGTACGAGCCCTCCGAGATCCACGTCAAGCGTGGAGAGATCGTGCGCGTGGAATTCTCCGCGACCGACAACGGATTGGGCGCGGGCCACGGATTCGCCATCGACGGGTTCGACCAGGCGGTCTTCGTCAACGGCGCGATGGTCGGTGCGCCGCTCGCCGTCACGTTCAAGATCGACGAGCCCGGCCGCTACCGATACTACTGCGCCACCCAGTGCAGCACGACGGAGCTCCATCCCCACATGAACGGCGTGCTGGTCGTCGAGTGACCCCGCGAAAAGAAGAAGGAGAAGAACAATGAGAACACGATCGATCGTTCTGGTCTTCGCCGCGGTGGTCGCGACGGTGGCGGCGATGCGCACGCTCGGATGCGGTTCCGCGACGACGGCCAGGAGCGCCGCGGCGGAGAAGGTCTACGTGGCGCCGGGGGAGCACGACAAGTACTACGCGTTTCTCTCGGGCGGCCAGAGCGGCTCGGTCTTCGTCGTCGGCATTCCGTCCTGCCGGCTCATCCGAGAAATTCCGATCTTCGAGCCGCGCGCGGCGTACGGCTATGCCGTGCACGACGGCGACCCGCGCCGCCAGGAGCTGATCGCGACCGGCGGCCTGTGGGGAGACACGCATCACCCCGCGCTGTCGGAGACCAAAGGCGTCTACGACGGGCGATATCTCTGGATCAACGATCTTGCCAACGGACGTCTCGGGCGCGTCCGGCTCGACACCTTCGAGGCCGACCGGATCGCCAAGATCCCGAATCTGCAGGGAGCCCACGGAATCGCTGTCGTTTCGCCCGACACCAGGTACATCGTCGTCAACGGCGAGTTCGAGCAGCCGACCGACGGCCTCGTCACCAACCCCGCGCCCTACACGTCCGTCGTCGCATTCGTGGATCCGTCGTCGATGGAGACGAAGTTCGAGGTCCGGATTCCCGGCAACATCGACATCGCGGACACCTCCAAGGACGGCCGCTACGCGTTCTCCACGATCTACAACCTGGAACAGGGCAAGGATGCCAACGCGATGATCGTCTTCGACCGCGACGCGGTTGCGGCCATCGACATTCCCGCCGTCGAGAAAGCGGTGGCGGCCGGTAAGGGAGCCGTCCGCAACGGCGTACCGATCCTCGATCCGGCGGAGAACGCCGGCGTCTTGACGCTCATCCCGGTCCCGAAGAACCCCCACGGCGTCAACGTCACGCCCGACGGCAAGTACGTCATTGCCTCCGGAAAGCTCTCGCCGACCGTCACGATCATCGACACGAAGACACTGAAGATCGTGGCCGAGCCCGAAGTCGGGTTGGGCCCCCTGCACACGACCTTCGACAACAGGGGCAACGCCTATACCTCTCTGTTCCTGGACAGCCAGGTCGTCAAGTGGAACATCGAGAAGGCCGTCAAGGGCGCGCCCGACTACATCGTGGACCGCATCAACGTGCACTACAACATCGGCCACCTCCAGGCGGTGGGCGGCGCGAGCATGCATCCCTACGGCGACTATCTGCTGGCCTTGAACAAACTGTCCAAAGACCAGTACCTCCCCGTCGGCCCCGACATGCCCGAGGATCAGGAATTGATCGACATCTCGGGCGAGAAGATGAAGATGCTCGCCTCGTTTCCGACGCCTCCCGAGCCGCACGACGCCGAGTTCATCGAGGCCAAGCTCCTCGCTCCGAAGGTCAAGCAGGTGTTCGAGCCGGGCAAAGACGCCGTGGCGGCGGGGAGCGAGAGCGTCGTCCGCACCGGACCGCACTCGGTCGACGTCCACATGACCATGATTCGCAGCGCCTACACCCCCGACCACTTCGAGGTGCGCGAGGGCGACAGGGTCACGTTCCACTTGACCAACGTCGAAACGATGCGCGACATGATCCACGGCTTCGCGCTCCCCGATCACGATTTGAACGTTTCGCTCGCTCCCGGCTTCACCAAGACGATCACCGTCGATGCGGGCCGGCCCGGCGTCTACTGGTACTACTGCACGAACTTCTGCAGCGCTCTTCATCTGGAGATGCGCGGCCGCATGATCGTGCAGCCCAAGGACTCGACGGTTTCGCTTCCCGACTGGCGCGCGGCGCAAAACGTCGCGGGACCGGTCGCGGGCGTGCCGTCGACCGGAGGCCGGCCGTGAGCGCGCGGCGCGTCCTGTTCTTGGCCGCCGCCGTCTCGACCGCCGCGGCGCTCGCGCTCCCGCTCTGGGGTTTTCGGATGTCGGCGCCCCAGTATCCGGGCGAGTCCCTTCACTTGCGCGTGACCCGCACGGCGATCGCCGGAGACGTGCGGGAAGTGGAGACCCTGCAAAAATACATCGGAGTACGGTTTCCGACGCGCCTGCCCGAGCTCGAGTGGATCTCGGCGGCGATCGGATCGCTGGGACTGCTGTTGGCGCTTGCCGGGCTGCTCGGGGAAGGAAAATCCGGGCGCGCGGCCCGGCGGGTGGTCGCCGGACTCCTTCTGGTCTTTCTCGTGGCCTCGGCCCTGTTTCTCCAGAAGCGCCTCTATGACGTGGGCCACCAGCGCGACCCGCATGCGCCGATCCAGGCCGTGAGGGATTTCACGCCGCCGGCGGTCGGCCCCGTCCACGTCGGCAACTTCACCGTCTGGTCCTATCCG
>DATDNV010000280.1:0-2049 GCA_036518075.1 Thermoanaerobaculia bacterium | reverse complement strand
GTCTTGGGCTGGGACGCAGAGAGGTTGAGCGTGACGACCTTGAAACGGGAAGCGTCTTTGTGCGTGAGCAGATACAGCGTTTCGCCTCGCACATCGATCCGGGTGACCGCGTCCTCGACGTCCACGATCTTGCGCCACGGTGTGCTGGCTCCCGCGAGCGCGTCGGATTTGGCCGCGTAAACGGTCGTTTCGTTCTGAACGCCGTGAGCGACGATGCCAAAAACATACGGCGATGCCGGCGTGTACAGGACGAAGGGAATGTCGTCCTCGGTCAGCGAGGCTTTCGGCGAAAGTCCGAAGCCCAAGACCGGCTTCTCCTTGTCGGGATCGGCGCCGAGCATGTGGAGAAATACGTGGCTCTTTCGGTACTTCTCGGTGGGCGGCGCGTCGGGAGCGAGTTTGGCGAGGCGGTTGTAGAAGAATGACTTTCCATCCTGGCGCCAGGCGATCGCCCCGAACTGCGCCCGGTCGATCCGATCGGGAAGGGAGCGCCCGGTCTTGGTCTCGAGGACCTCCAGAGTGCTGTTTTCCGAGCCTCCCACCGACAGCCCGGCGGCGACGTATGTTCCATCGAGCGAGGGCGCGAAGTAGTCGATCGAAACGTGCTTGCCCGGCTGCGACCGCTTCTCCGGATCGATGAGGAGTCTCTCTGCGCCGTTGAGACCTTCGCGGACGAAGAGCCTGCGATTGTCCGAGCCGGGTTCCGTCTTGAAGTAGAAATACATTCCGGGCACCCAGGTGAGCCCGCCGATCGAGACGCCCGCATTGTCGAGCGCGCGAATGCGTTCGGCGAGCTGGGCCCGTCCGGGGATCATCTTGAGAACCGCGCGCGTCGCATCGTCCTGACTCTTGAGCCACGCGACGAATTCGGGGTCCTTCGTGTTTTCCATCCACCGATAGGGGTCGACGACGGTCTGCCCGAAGTAGGTTTCGGTCACATTCCGGACCGGCGCGACCGGCGGAGTCGGCAGCGTCGCCGCGGATACGGCAAGAACGAACGAACCCAACGAACCGGCAATCGTCAGAATCATGCGTTTCACGAGCTCTCCTCTTTTATTGATGGCTGCCTCGCCGTCCGTCTCGCGAATCACCGGCGAGGGCTCCGCCTCGAGTATCCCTTACGCGCGGCGCCTTCGAAAGTTCCTCTCCCATGCGGGGCCGCGGCCGGTGCGGAGAATCTTCTAAACGGGGGCTGAGAAGCCCGTCCGCCAGCCTACGGTTTAGAAAAGTTGATTGGCCTGCGAAGCAGGCCGGTGCAGATGTCTCGCGAAATCGCGTGCTTTCATTGACATATCCTACGGAGCCCAGAATGCGCGCCTCCGGTGGGACTGCGGCTCCCGCCCCTTCCGATTCGAGCGCGCGGCGCGCCATCGGGTGGATCGCGGCCCTCTTCCTCGTCAAGACGGCGGTGCTGGCCCTCTTCGTGACGCCCCTCTGGGACGTGCCCGACGAAGTCGGCCACTACGCGCTCGTCGCCGACATTGCCGACGGTCGGGGGCTTCCGCTCCCCGGCCGGAGCGTGATTCCGCCCGACGTCATCGCCGACTGGGCGACGAAGAAGACGCTCTCGCCCGAGGAGAAACTCAACTGGGTCGCGCAGCATCCGCCGCTCTTTCATCTGCTCGCGGTCCCGTTTCTCGAGGCCGCGCGGTTCGCGACCCACGATTCCCACTGGATCTATCGCGCGCCGCGCCTGCTTTCGGCGCTCTCGGGAGCGGCGGCGCTGCTCGTTTTCTTCGCGCTCCTGCTCGAAGCGAGCGGCGACCCTTTCCTGTCCCTCACCGCGGCCGCGTCTGTCGGGTTCGTGCCGATGTTTTCGCACATGGCGTCGGGAACCAATCACGACGTGTTCCTGGCGCTCCTCTGCGCCGTCGCCACTCTCTACTGGGTTCGCTTGTCCCGGACCGGGCAGTTCTCCGACGCGTCCAAGATGGCGGTCGCGCTCGCGCTCGCCGGTGCCGTGAAATTCTCCGCGCTCGTGGTGGCGGGTGCGCTCGTCCTTCTCTCGATCCCGTTTCTCGAGGCTCGAAGGGGAGCTCGCGTCCTCCA
>DATDNV010000279.1:0-9454 GCA_036518075.1 Thermoanaerobaculia bacterium | reverse complement strand
AACAGCGTCGGCCGCGTCAGGTAAAGAGAGCCCTTCTGGTTGAGGATCTGGGGATCCATCGGCGGCACCGCGCCGCTCGACTGTCCGAAAAGAACCAGGAAGCCTCTGTGCCTGAGGCAGTCGAGGCTCTTGTCGAAGGTCGTCTTTCCGACCGAATCGTAGACGACGTGCAGACCCGCGCCTCCGGTCAGGCGTTTGACCTCGCTCGAGAAGTCTGTCTGGGTGTAGAGAATTGTCTCGTCGGCGCCGGCCGCGCGAGCCGCCCGGGCCTTCTCCGCGGTCGAGACGGTGCCGAACACCCGCGCTCCCTTTGCCTTTGCCATCTGACAGAGAAGCAGCCCGACACCTCCCGCAGCCGCGTGAACCAAACAGGTCTCCCCGGCCTTCAGCGGGTAGGTCGAAAAGGCGAGGTAATGGGCGGTCATCCCTTGAAGCATCGCGGCGGCCGCCTGGGTCGCCGTCACGCCGTCGGGGATCTTCACGAGCCGGTCGGCCGGCACCGTCGCGTGGGTCGCGTAGGACCCGCGAAGATTGACCGAGGCGACTTCGTCTCCGACCGCGACCCCGGCCGCGCCCGGGCCCAGCGCCTCGACGCGTCCCGCTCCCTCTGTCCCCAGGGTCAGGGGCATGGGCGCCTTGTACTGGCCCGTCCTCGTATAAACGTCGATGAAATTGACGCCTGCGGCTTCGATCCTCACGAGCGCCTCGCCCGCCTGCGGCTCCGGCGTGGGGACCTCTTCCCAGGTCATCGCTTCCGGCCCCCCGGGGGCGTGCACGCGAATTGCTTTCATATTATGGGTCCTCCCTGCGACTGCCCGCGCGGGGCGGGATCAAGTTCGAGGCGCGATCTGTTAATAAGAGCATGGGTCACCGCCCCGACAGACTCAGGACGCGACCCGGAAAGGATTTCTAACTCATGCATGGCAGCTGGAGAAGACACATTTGGGTCGTTCTGGTGGCCGCTGGAGCCGTCGCGTTCGGGATGGTCATTGCCGGCTCCCTCCACCTGACCCCGGCCGGGCTGGCTCAGAGAGCCGCACCGGCTGCGGCCGCCACCGGCGCCCGCTCGCTCACCCTTCCCTCCTTCTCCGATGTGGCCGACGAAGTGCTGAACTCCGTCGTGTCGATCACCTCCACCGAGATCGTCAAGGCCCAGAGCCAATTCAATTCTCCCTTCGGAAGCCAGGATCCCTTCGAGTTTTTCTTTGGTCCGAGGGGCCGGGGTACCCCACAGGATCGCAAACAGATCCAGGGCGGCTCCGGATTCATCATTTCCGAGGACGGAGAGGTCCTGACGAACAACCACGTCGTCTCGGGCGCGGAGAAGATTCAGGTCAAGCTTCGCGACAAGGAGGTTTTCACCGCCAAGGTCATCGGCACCGATCCGGCGACCGATGTCGCCCTCATCAAGATCGAGGACAAGAAGAAGCTCCATCCACTGGCGCTCGGAGACTCCGACAAAGCGCGCGTGGGCGACTGGGTCATGGCGGTCGGTAATCCGCTCAACTTCGAAGGGACCGTCACCGTCGGCGTCATCTCCGGAAAGGGCCGCGCCGGGCTCTCCGACGACCCCAACGCCGCGTCGCTCGAGAACTTCCTTCAGACCGACGCCGCGATCAATTTCGGAAATTCCGGCGGTCCTCTGATCAACATCTCCGGCCAGGTCGTCGGAATCAACACCGCGATGATCCAGCCCGCCCAGAACATCGGCTTTGCGGTCGCGATCAACACGGCCAAGGAGATCCTGCCGCAGCTCAAAGCCACCGGAAAAGTCGTGCGCGGCCTTCTCGGCATTCGCATCGGCCCGGTCGATCAGGACGTGATGCAGGCATTCCATCTTCCCTCGATGGAGGGAGCGTTCGTACAGTCGGTCGACGCCGGAGAGGCTGCCGCCAAGGCGGGAGTCCAACACGGAGACACCATCGTGAAGGTCGATAACGAGCCGGTCAGAGACCCTCGGGATCTCATCGGCTATGTCTCGGCCAAGCCGCCCGGTCAGAAGGTGCGCCTGACCCTCATCCGCGACGGAAAGAGCCGCGAGGTGACGGCCACGCTCGGGACGCGCCAGGGCACCACCGAAACGGAGACCGAGCGAGCGGGCTCACGCGGCGCGAGCCGGCAGAAACTCGGAATCACGGTCACGAACCTGACTCCCGATCTGAGTCAGCGCTTGAACGTGGGGAAAGGAGTGACCGGCGTCATCGTCGAGGACGTGCAGGATGACTCGCCGGCCGCGGACCAGGGTATCTCTCCCGGCGACGTCATCACCGAAATCAACGGCGCGAAGATCTCTTCGATTGCCGACTTCCGCGCCGAGCTCGACAAGACGAAGAAGGGCGACTACATCCGGCTATACGTGCGGCGCTTCGCGCCTCAGGAGATCTCCCGTTACGTCGTGATCCGGGCCGAGTAGAGAGGAAAAGGTTCCCGAAAGAAGAAGCGCCCGCTTACCGCGGGCGTTTCTTTCTGGCGCGGTCGGGGTCTGGCTCTCGTTTAGAAAATTTCCGGCCGCCTGGTCGCGCCGCGACCGCCGCGGCCTGTCCTATCCCGCCGACCAGGCCGGACCGGGCGATGAGGCGTAGAGATTCGCAAGCTCGACCAGGGCTTCGACCATGTCCAGGACCGACTCGATGTCGGTCGGCTCGTCTCCTGCGCGGCAAGTGAACAAGACCGCCTTGGACGAAGGATCCAGATGAAATCGAGAGAACCCCGTCGATTCAGCGCGAATCACGCGGTAGGCCTCGGTCCATTCCTGGTCCATGCGGCCGATCAGCTGGACCGAGTACGCCGTTCCGTTTGGCTGCCAGGCTTGTAAGGAACCGCGATCCACCATGACGTCATAGCCCTTCAAGGCCGTGGCCTTCATGATCACCTCCGCTGACAGGGTCGTCCGGAAAGGGGCAAAGGGCGAGCCATCCGCTGCGCGGCTGCAAGTGCTTCTTCGACTGAGATTTAGAAAGTCCAGCCCGGGCCAGCGCGCCGAAAAATGGCAGCGCCGACGCGTCCAGATTACGAATCGCGTCTCGGCGGCCGTTTCCAGAGGAGGACGGAAACAATCCCTACGCCGAAGGCCGCCAGCACCGGCACGAGCCCCCAGGCGACCCAGTACATCACCCGGTCAGTCTGGGTGATCCGGAGGCGTCCTCGATTGCGGTCGGCGAGAAAAGCGTTGATTTTCCCCGCTGCCGACTGCGCATCCTCTCGAGAGCGATAGTCGGCGACGAAGTAATCGCTCCGGTCCGAAACGACCCATACCGATTGGCGCGGCTTTCCCCGCCCGCGAGCATGCGCTCGAACCTCGGCCCCCCGGAGAGACTCGATCGGAACGCTTGCCGTTCGACTGCGTGCGATGAACTTCTGCGTCAACGTGCACGCCCCCGCAAAGCGGTTGCAATCGATCCAATACTCGAGCGGCTCGTTCCAAACGAACCACCCCACGGACGCCGCCAGGGCCAGACCGAGCGCGGGAAAGACGAGGTACCAGAGGGCTTTCCTCATGCGGAAGGAAAAGTATAGGTCGTGGCAGAGCCCGATTCGCGGCGAGGATTCCTTCGGGCCGGCCGTGACCCGATGTCACCTCACCTGGAACCTCGACGGTCCCGCCCCGTAATCCATTACGTCATATGCTCTGCCATCCATTAAAGGAGGGTTCTCATGGTCCGATCGGTGGCCCTGCACGTTACTGCCGCTCTCGCGCTCGCGGCGTCGCTGTCCGCGCAGACCGCGGATGACATCATCGCGAAGAACATTCAGGCGCGCGGCGGCCTCGAAAAGATCAAAGCCGTCAAGAGCATGAAGATGGTCGGCCGCATGACGATCGGGCCGGGCGCCGAGGCGCCGGTGGTCGTCGAGATCAAGCGTCCGAACAAGATGCGATTGGACGTGACCTTCCAGGGAATGACTCTCACGCAGTCGTACGACGGCAAGAAGGGTTGGGTGATCAACCCCTTCGAGGGATCCAAGAACGCCGAGCCGATGTCGCCCGAGGATCTGAAAGAGTCGGAAGAGCAGGCCGACATCGACGGGCCACTCGTGGACTACAAGGCCAAGGGACACGCCGTCGAGCTCCTCGGCAAGGAGAAGGTCGAAGGAACCGACGCCTACAAGCTCAAGCTGACCATGAAGACCGGCACCGTGCGTTACGTCTTCATCGACGCCGATTCATACCTCGACATCCGCAACGAAGAAAAACGGACCGTGCGCGGCACCGAGACCGAGACCGAGCAGACGATCGGGGACTACAAGGAAGTCCGAGGCATGCTCATGCCGCACGCGTTCGAGAGCGGAGCGAAGGGTCACCCCGAGAAGCAGAAGATCACCATCGACATGATCCAGCTCGACGCGCCGATCGCCGAGGATCGTTTCAACATGCCGGCTCCCGGGAAGGAAGCGCCGGCCGAAAAGAAGTAGGCCCGGCATGGCCGCGACGAGAATTCTCCGCATGGGCCTCGCTGCGCTCGCGCTCGCCGGCATCGCCACGGCGGCCGAGCCGGCGCACGTGATCAAGGTCGACTCCGATACCCTCGGCGGTTTCGAAGTTCGGGCTCTCGGTCCCGCCGTGATGAGCGGCCGCATCTCCGCGATCGACGCCGCCGCGGGCGATCGTCTGACCGTCTGGGTTGGTGCCGCGTCCGGAGGCGCCTGGAAATCGCTCGACGGAGCGCTCACGTTCAAGCCGATGTTCGACACCGACGGCAAGAACCAGTCGATCGGCGCGATCCGAATCGATCCGAAAAACGCCAACGTCGTCTGGGTCGGAACCGGCGAAACCTGGACGCGCAATAGCGTTTCGGTCGGGGACGGCATCTACAAGACGACCGACGGTGGCGACTCCTGGAGCCATCTCGGTCTCGAGCAGACGGAGCGCATCGCCCGCATCGCAGTCGATCCCACCGACTCCAACACGGTCTTCGTCTGCGCGACGGGGCACCTCTTCGACGATCATCCCGACCGCGGCGTCTACCGGACGAAGGACGCGGGCAAAACCTGGGAAAAGGTCCTCTTCGTCGCGAATGACACCGGCTGCTCCGACCTCGCCATCGATCCCGCCGACGGCAAGACGGTCTATGCGGGGATGTGGGAGTTCCGTCGCAAGCCGGATTTCTTCACGTCCGGCGGGCCCCAGAGCGGCCTCTACCGCTCGACCGACGGCGGAACGACCTGGAAGAAAGTCGTGAAGGGCCTCTCATCCGGAGATCTCGGCCGGATCACTCTCTCCGTCTCCCCCGCCGATCCGAGCGTCGTCTATGCCGCCGTCGAGTCGAAGCGGGACAAGAAAATCTCCGGCTCCGAGGACTCGAGTTTCTATCGATCCAACGACCGCGGCGAGAGCTGGACACGCCAGACGACCGCTTCCGCGGTCACTGGACGCCCCTTCTACTTCTCCAACATGGCTGCCGACCCCAAGATCGTGGATCGCGTTTACAAGACCACGTTCAACCTGCACGTCACCGACGACGCCGGCAAGAGCTGGAGCGCGTTGGGCGGCAGCTATCACGGGGATACGCATGCGGTCTGGATCAATCCAAAGAACAACGAGGAGCTCCTGGTGGGAACCGACGGCGGCGTCTACCACTCGCGAGACCGAGGCGCTCACTGGCGTTTCGTGGCCTCGCTGCCGGTCGGGCAGTTCTACCACGTCAGCCACGACTCGGCCGATCCGTACAACGTCTACGGCGGTCTGCAGGACAACCTCGTCTGGTACGGACCCTCGCGCTATCCGGGCGGCATTGTCCCGTCCAGGTGGACGTCGCTCCTCTTCTGCGACGGTTTCTGGACGTTCGTCGATCCAGCCGACGAGGATCTCGTCTACGCGGAGTGTCAGGGTGGTTGGGTGCTGAGGGCGAGAAAGTCCACGCGGGAGCTCAAAGACATCCGTCCAACGCCGAAGGAAAATGAGCCGAAATACCGCTTCAACTGGAATACGCCGATCCACGTCTCGCCGACGCAGCCCGACACGATCTACGTCGGCGCGCAGTTTCTTTTTCGGTCCGCGGACCGCGGCGAGAGCTGGGACCGAATCTCGCCTGACCTGACCACCAACGATCCGCAGAAGCAGCGGCAGGAGGAGTCGGGAGGGCTCACGCGCGACAACTCCAACGCCGAGAACTACTGCACGATCTATGCGATCGCGGAGTCCCCCAAAGACAAGAACGTGATCTGGGCGGGAACCGATGACGGCAACCTCCAGGTCACGGGCGACGGAGGCAAGACCTGGGCGAACGTCGTTCGCAACGTGACGGGTCTCCCCAAAGGGACTTGGGTGTCCTACGTCGACGCCTCTCCCTACGATGCCAATCGGGCGTTCGTCACGTTCGATGGACACATGACCGGCGACATGAAGACCTATGTCTTCGAAACCGCCGATCTCGGCAAGACGTGGAAGCCGCTCGCGACCGCCGACGTCAAAGGCTACGCGCACGTCGTGAGGCAGGACCCGGTCAACCCGGCCCTCCTCTATCTCGGCACCGAGTTCGGGCTCTTCGTCTCGCTGGATGGAGGCGCGTCCTGGGCCGCCTTCCGCTCCAACCTGCCCGCGGTCGCGGTGCGCGACCTGGTCGTCGAAAGGCGAAACGGCGACCTTCTCATCGCCACGCATGGGCGCGGCATTTACATCCTCGACGATCTGACCGGTCTTCGCTCGCTCACGCCCGCCGTGCTCGACTCGGACGTCGCGTTTCTGCCGTCCCGTGCGGCCGTTCTCTCGATTCCCGCGGCGCCTGAGGTCGGGTGGAGCGGCGACGGCAACTTCGAGGGGCGGTCCTTGCCCGAGGAAGCGAGCATCACCTACTATCTGAAGAAGCGGCACATCATCGGAGACTTGAAGCTCGAGCTCTACGATCCCGATGGCAAGCTCGTCTCGACGGTGCCCGGAGGCAAGCGTCGCGGCGTCAACCGAGTGACCTGGGCGATGCGCGGCCCGACGCCTCGATACCCTCCGGGAACTTCGCAGATCCTGAGCTTCGGTTCGATCCTCGGTCCCCGAGTCCTGGCCGGGACCTACAAGATCAAGATGACCAAGAACAAGGAGACGTACACGGCCGATCTGCCGATCGTGTACGACCGGCGAAGCCACGTGTCCGATACGGATCGAAAGCTTCAGTACGACACGACCTGGAAGCTGCACGGGCTCGTCGAGAAGCTGACGGTGCTGGTGGCGCAGATCACCGACACGCGCGATCAGGCGCGCGCCCGCGCCGAGGCTCTCCCGGCGGGAAACGCGCTCCGCAAGAAGCTCGAGTCGCTCTCCGACGCGATGGAGCAGCACCGGACCGCCCTCGTCTCGACCGCTCAGGGCGAGGGCATCTCGGGCGAGCAGAAGCTCCGCGAGGAGCTCGGCATGCTCTACGGAAACGTCAACGTGTCAGAGCAGCGGCCGACCGTGTCCCAGCTTTCGCGAATGGCGGTCCTGGCGAAGGATCTCGACGCCCGGCGCACCACCTTCGACTCCTCGATCAAGAATCTCGCCTCGCTCAACCAGGAGCTCGCGAAGCAGAAGCTCGACCCGATCGCGCCTCTCTCCGCGGAAGACTGGGACAAGAAGACCGCGAAGTAAAGGCTCGCTCGCGGACAGGACATCTGCACCGGCCCGCTGCGCGGGCCAATCAAATTTTCTGGACCGGGCCCGAGAGCAGGATTGAACCCGGGCGTTATCCGCGCCCTCGGACAGGTCCGGCTGCGGGAGAAGCCCGCGGCTCGCGGCTCAGGGCCCCTGTTCTGGTTGCAAAAAAGAGGGCGGAACGCGTCCGACCTCGGTGCAAGTGAACGTCGAGCCTGCTCTCGTTCAGAAAGTTCGCGGCGCCGGGTCGCGCAGCGACCGCCTGCGCCGCCGGCCGCAAAATCCTGATAGCCGCGCGGCGGCGACTCTTCCTATCTTCGCGAGACGCGATGAGCGAGAGAGCGAGGGGAAAGTGAGAAGAAGCGCATGGGTCTACGGGCTGATCGTGATGGCCGCCGGGTTCGTCGAACTCAGCGCCGGCGCGAAGGACAATTCGCCCCCGAGCCTTCCCGCCGCGATCAGGAAGTTCCAATCCGGCGATCTCGCCGGCGCCGCCACAATGCTCGAGTCGGTGGCCGCGCGCGACCCCGGCAACGCGGACGCCTGGCGATTGCTCGGTGTCGTCCGCCTGAAGAAGAAGGAGCTCGATGGCGCCGGCGCGGCTTTCGATCGATCGCTCTCGGCCGCTCCGGACTCAGCCAAGGCGATGTACGGCAAGGCTCAGGTCCTCGCGCTCGGGCCGAACAAGGATCAGGCGCTCGAATGGCTCGAGAAGGCGAAGGCCCACAAGATGGACATGACGGGAATCGAAGCCGACGCGAGCCTCGCCGCGCTCAAATCGGATCCGCGCTTCGCGAAGCTCCTGCCGCGGCCCGAGGATTTCGCGAATCCCTTCGTCGAGCCCGTCAAGGTCATCCGCGAGTGGGACGGCGAGGCAGCCAACGACCAGTTCGGATGGATCGCGCGAAACATCGGCGACGTGGACGGCGACGGGATCAATGACTTCGTCACGTCGGCGCCGACCAGCGCGGCCGGAGGCGAAAGCGCCGGGCGTATCTATGTCTACTCGACGAGGACCGGCCAGCTCCTCTGGAAGGCGGACGGCCAGAAAGGCGATCAGCTCGGCACCGGAGTCGAGTGCGCGGGCGACGTGAATCGAGACGGCGTGCCCGACGTCGTCGCCGGCGCGCCGGCGGGCGGCAAGGCCTACGTCTACTCCGGAAAGGATGGACGCATTCTGTTCACGTTCACGGCGGAGGACAAGAGCGACGATTTCGGCCGGCATACCTCGAACGCCGGAGACATCGATGGCGACGGCTACGCCGACGTGATCGTCGGCGCGCCCGGCAACAACGCGGGAGGAAAAGGGGCGGGCCGGGCCTACGTGTTCTCGGGACGCGACGGCCACAAGCTCTTGACGTTGACGGGCGAGCGGGCGGGCGACGCCTTTGGCAGCACCGTTGCCGGGTACTCCGACGGCAAGTTCCGATACCTGATCGTGGGCGCGCCTGGCGCGGGCCCGAGACTGTCGGGCCGCACCTACGTCTATCGCGGCCTTTCCTCCAAGCCCGCCTTCGTCGTCGAATCGGACGCGTCCGGCTCGGCTCTCGGCATGATGTTCGTCTCGGTGATCGGAGACGTCGACGGCGATGGAATCCCCGACATCTATGCGTCCGACTGGTCCAACGACGCGAAGGGACCCTCGACCGGCCGCATCTACGTCCATTCCGGCAAGGACGGCCGGCGTCTCCTGACGTTGACGGGAGAGACCGCCGGAGAGGGATTCGGCATCGGCCCGGCGACTGCGGGCGACGTGGATGGCGACGGCTTCTCCGATCTCATCGTCGGCTCGTGGCAGTACGGCAAGGCGGCGATCTCCGGCGGACGGGCTTACCTGTACTCGGGAAAGGATGGCCATCTGCTCAAGACCTACACCTGCCGCGTTCCGGGCGACAC
>DATDNV010000278.1:0-8541 GCA_036518075.1 Thermoanaerobaculia bacterium | reverse complement strand
GTCTCCTTTCTGATCGGCGCGCCGGCCGCATACGGACTGGCGAAGGGCTCGGGCCCAGCGAGCCGGCTGCTGCGCTCATCGCTGGACGCCCCGCTCGCGGTGCCGGGACTCGCGGTCGCCATCGCCCTGATCCAAACGTATCCGGCGGCGCGACGGCTGGGATGGACGCTGGCGGCGGGGCACCTTCTCTACGCGCTGCCTTTCTTTGTCCGCGCCACCGGCAATGCATTGATGTCGGTTCCTCTCGGAGAGCTCGAAGAGGCGGCCGCCGCCACGGGTGCCGGCAAATGGGAGGCGTTTCGTCGAGTCGTCTTGCCGCTCGCGCGGCCGGGCATGGCTGCGGGAGCGTTGATGGCCTTCACCATCTCGTGGGGAGAGTTCAATGTGTCCTTCCTCCTTGCGACCCCCACGACTCAAACATTTCCGTCCGCCCTCTATCTGACCTACACGACGAACAGCTTCCCGGTCGCCGCCGCCGCGACCGCGATCTTCCTGGCCGCCGCCATACCGGCGCTCGTGTTTCTGCAATCGATCGCGAAACCGGAGACGGCCGCGTTCGGAGAACCCGCATGAGCGCCAGAGTCGAGATGAAGGGTCTGTCGAAGGCTTTCGGCGGGCAACCCGCTCTGCGGGGGGTCTCGCTCTCGCTGGCTCCCGGCACCACGACGACCCTCGTGGGGCCCTCCGGCGCGGGCAAGACGACTCTCTTGAGGTGCCTTGCGGGATTGGTCAGTCAGGAAGCGGGCGAGATCTTGTTCGATGGCTCCGCCGTCGGAAAGCTCCCCGCTGAAAGCCGCAGCGTCGGATTCGTTTTCCAGTCGTACGCGCTTTTTCCGCACATGACCGTTCGGGACAATCTCGCGTTCGGCCTGGACGTGCGCCGAACCGCCCGCCACACGCGCGACGCACGCGTCGCGGAGCTCTCCGCTTTGCTCGCTCTCGATCCTCTTCTGGATCGGCGGCCATCCCAGGTCTCCGGCGGCGAGCGACAACGCGTCGCGCTCGGCCGGGCGATCGCGCATCGTCCGGCGTTGCTTCTGCTCGATGAACCGCTGGCGGCGCTCGACCCGAATCTCGCCTCGTCCGTGCGCGAAGTCTTGCTCTCGACGATTCGGAGAGAGCGAACCACGGTTCTTTGGGTCACCCATGACCGCGCCGATGCATTGCGCCTGGGCGATCGCGTCGTTCTCATGCGCGACGGCCGGATCGAACAGATTGGATCTCCGCCGCAGCTCTACCGGTCGCCGGTCAATCCGTTCGTGGCGACGTTCTTCGGTCCGGGAACCATCTGGCGGTTGCCGGCCGCTCCCAACGGCCACGGACTCGAGGTGAAGACGCCGCTGGGTCGAGTCGCAATTGCCGGGTCGGAGATCGGCCCGGTCACATTGCTCGTCCGGCCCGAGGCAATCCGCCCTGCGGAGTCGGGCGAAGGCGCCGAGGTGAGCGTCGCGGAAGCGCATTACGAGGGAGACCGGTATCGATTGCGCGTTTCCTACGAAGGCGGAGAGACGACCCTCGAATGGCCCGCCGATCGGGAAATCCACAAGGGAGACTCCTTGCGCGTGCGCCTGGAATCGTCGCTCGTGGTCCTGCTCCCGCCGGAGCCGACTTCCACGGCGCGAGGAGACTGGGGAGAGCCGGAGGCGCTCGCGCCGAATAAGGAATGAGTTTCGGGCGCGGCCCGAAATTCCGGACGGGGTTACTTCTTTCCGATTGCCTTCGTCATCTCTTGGAGTCGTAAGCGATCGAGGCTCTCCATCGGCAGCGCGGTGAAGAGGCCGAGACGGCGGTAGATTTCGACGCCGACGTCTTTGACGGCCTTTCGCCGCTCCTCTTCACCCTGGACGTCATCCGGATCGAGCGAGCCCCAATGAGCGACGATCGGCTGACCGGGCCAGATCGGACAGGATTCGCGGGCCTTGTCGCAGACCGTGATCACGAAATCGAACTTCACGTCTCGGAACTCTTCCCACGACTTGCTTCGGGCTTCGCGCGCGTCGATGTGATAGCCGTCTCTCAGAAGATCGAGCACATCCGGGTTCACTCGACCTTTCGGATGGGCACCGGCGCTGAAGACCTCGAAGCGGTTCGGATCGAGTCGCTTCAGAAAGAATTCCGCCATGATGCTTCGGGCGGAGTTCCCGTTGCAGAGAAACAGGATCTTGAATTTCCGCTCGGGTCGTTTCGGGTTCACGTGCGTTTTCTCCTCTCACCGCTCCGGTGGAGAGGGGGTCTGTTGGAGGCGGTCCGACGGGACCCCGACGACCCTGCTGCCACTGGGATTCAACGAGGGCAGCAGGAGCTCTCTCCCGCCGCCGGCTGGCAACAGGTGGTAGCGACGTCGGACTTCTGCTCGAGGTCTTCGAGCACCGTGTAGACCTCCCAACGATTGCCGTCGGGATCGGTCAACCAGAACTTGTCCTGAAGGGCATAGCAGCATGCCTCCGTCTTCTCCTCTTCCGTTGGCAGTCCGCGCCCGTTGAGCATGTTCTTCCACTCTTGCACACGGTCGGTCGAGTCGACCCGGATGCCGAGATGGGAGAGGGGACCCGAGCCAGTGACCTTGCCCGGCTGCAGGGCGAGATGGATCTCGGGGTCTTCGGCAACGAACTTCGCGTAGTCCTCTTTGAGCTTCGCGGGCCTTCCGAAGAATCGCCGATAAAAGTCGGTGGACCGCGGAAGATCCGAGACGTTGAGTGAGATGTGAACCGCTGACGCCATAACGACCTCCATTCGATCAATCGAGAACTATCGATTCATTCGGTCAAAACTGTTTAGACCGCCTTCGCCAACGCCTCCGCGAGGCCCTCGATGGCCGCTTCGTTCCGCGAGTAGTACACCCAGCGGCCCCTCTTCTCCGCCACGACGAGACCCGCCCTCCTCAAGAGAGCCATGTGGTGGGAGACCGCGGCTTGCGACAGGCCGACGGCCTCCTCGATGTCGCACGCACAAAGGCCGCGCTCATCGCGGCCGATCAGGCTGCAGCAGGAACGGCCCCTCGATTTCAGAAGTTCGAGGATCTTGAGGCGCGTCGGATCGCCGAGGGCCTTGCACACCGTCACGACATCCAATTCGTCTTTCCTCATCCGTCAATCCTTGCGTGCATGAAGACGGCGCTCGCCGGGCAGGCGGTTCGGAATTCGACCGACTGTTGAATGGGTGCCGGCGCCGCAGCCCGTTCCTCGATGGTGAAGCCGAAGCGCGGGAAGAACTTCACGGCGGTCTCGGTGAGGAGGTAAACGTCGTGGACGCGGCTCTCGCGCGCAAGCCGAAGGGCCTCCGACGTCAGCAATTCACCGAGTCCCTGACCACGGAATTCGGGAGCAACAGCGAGGGACCGAAACAAGGCGGCATTTTCGTAGATTTCGAGTGCCACGCATCCCACGACCGCGTCTGCACGCGAAGCGATCAGGACATGTCCCATGTGCTCTCGAAATCCATCGAGCGGAAGGCGAGCCTCGCGCAGAAGAAGGGCAGCCGGCTCGAAGTCGTTCGGCGTGGCCGCGCGAATGCGGATCATTGAATCCATCAATCGAAATCTATCGAACTATACGCGGCGTGTCAATCCCATCTCGCGCACGCGCGAAAGCGTCTCCCTGTCAGCTCTGTAATGTTCGACATATCCTGAGCGTCAAGAGGGCGTCCGGGTGCGCACGGGAACAGAGCGCCCACCAGAGAGGTTCTTCCATACATGAGCAAGAAGGCGATTTGGATCGCAATCGTCGTGGTCGGGGCGGTGGGCCTCTACTTCGCGATCGCCGGCCGGAAGAAGTCGGAGCCGAAATATCGCACGACAACCGTCGACCGCGGAGCGATCACGCAGACCGTGACTGCGAGCGGAACTCTCTCCGCGGTGATCACGGTTCAGGTGGGAAGCCAGGTTTCCGGGATCATTTCCAAGCTCCATGCGGACTTCAACAGCAAGGTCAAAAAGGGCGATCCCCTCGCCGAGCTCGACCCCACGCCGTTCCAGGCTCAGGTGGAGCAGCAGCGCGCCGCGCTCGTCAAAGCGCAAGTCGATCTCCTGAACGACCAGATCGCTCTCACGCGCCAGAAGCGGCTCCTGGACGAAGGGCTCGCCGCGCAATCCGATTACGATTCCGCAAAGGCGGCCCACGATGGCGCCGCGGCTTTGGTCGAGCAGGCGAAGGCTTCGCTCGCTCAAGCGGAGACCAACCTCAAGTACACCAAGATCATCTCTCCCATCGACGGAGTCGTCGTGGCGCGAGCGTTCGACGTCGGCCAGACGGTCGCCGCGTCGTTCCAGGCTCCCACGCTGTTCACGATCGCGCAGGATCTGACGAAGATGCAGGTGTCGGCGGACGTCTCGGAGTCGGACATCGGACAGGTCAAAGTCGGTCAGCCGGTGCGATTCAACGTCGACGCCTATCCCGAGCGCGAGTTTCGGGGATCGGTCTCGCAGATCCGGTTGAACGCGACGGTGAATCAGAACGTCGTGACCTATCCGGTGATCGTCGAAGTCGCCAACACCGATCTCGCGTTGAAGCCCACGATGACCGCGAACGTCACCATCGACGTCGCGACCGTGAAAGACGTCCTCCGCGTTCCGAACTCGGCGTTGCGCTGGCGGCCGGAGGAGAAGGTGACGTCGACACCCGAAGAGAAGGCGGCCAAAATGGCGCAAAACGCCGGAGCGCCCGGCGGCGCCCCGGCCGCCGCCAATCGCCAGATGGCGATGACTCGTTCGGGCGGGGGTCCCGGTGCGGGACAGGGTCCGAAGATGACCGGAACGAGGCGTCCGCAATCCAACGTCTACATCGTCGGGCCCAACGGCGAGCCCAAGCAGGTCGAAATCCGGGCGGGAATCTCCGACGGCCGGTACACGGAGGTCGTCTCCGGAAGCCTGAACGTCGGCGAGCCCGTCATCATCGGCCTTGCGACGACGAAAGCGGACGCGGGTTCCGCGGCGCGACCGCCGAGTCCGGGCGGCAGCCGGCGCTTCTAACGTTCAGCCAATCCAGGTTTGAGGCGATGGGCACCGAGGTCATCCGCATCGAGAATCTCACTCGCATCTACCAGATGGGAGAGGTGGAAGTTCGGGCTCTCGACGGGGTCTCGCTCCAGGTCGAGGAAGGCGAGTTCGTGGCGATCATGGGGCCTTCCGGTTCGGGCAAAAGCACGTTCATGAACATCATCGGATGCCTCGACCGGCCCACGTCCGGCCGCTACTTCCTCGACGGCCGCGACGTGTCGGAGCTCGGGCGGGACGCGCGCGCCGAGATTCGAAACCAAAAGATCGGGTTCGTCTTTCAATCGTTCAACCTGCTCGCGCGGACATCAGCGCTGGAGAACGTCGAGCTGCCGCTCGTGTACTCGGCCAACGGACACACCGCGAAGGATCGCCTCGACAAGGCGCGGCGCTGTCTCGCCGTCGTGGGTCTCGCGGGCCGCGAAGATCACATGCCGTCCCAGCTCTCCGGCGGCCAGCAGCAGCGCGTCGCCATCGCTCGCGCGCTCATCAACGATCCCAAGATGATCCTGGCGGATGAACCGACGGGCAACCTCGACACGAAGACATCAGAGGAGGTCCTCGCGGTCTTTCAAGCGCTGAACAATGAAGGCAAGACCGTGGTCCTGATCACGCACGAGCAGGACATCGCGCAGTTCGCCAAACGCGTAGTGGTCTTTCGCGACGGGAAAGTCGTCGAGGACCGATCCGTGGCGGACCGGCGGGTGGCGAACGAGCCCGAAGTCCGAAGTGCGAAGTCCGAAGTCGGGAATCCGGCCTCCTCTTCGCGCTCTCCGACTTAGGACTTAGGACTTAGGACTTAGGACCAAATATGCTCAAGCTGCTCACGATTCTGAAAGTCGGTCTCAAAGCGATCGGACGCAACAAGCTGCGCTCGACGCTGACGGCGCTCGGCATCATCATCGGAGTGGCCTGCGTCATCGCGATGATCGGCGTGGGCAAGGGCTCCCAGGCCGCGATTCAGGCGCAGATCTCCTCGCTCGGCACGAACTTCCTGATGGTCTTCCCCGGTGTCGCGACGCAGTCCGGCGCTCGCATCTTCACGGGCCAGTCGACGATCACCGACGACGACGTCGCCGCGGTGCGCAGCGAATGCCCGTCCGTCGCCTACGTGTCGCCGATGGTCCGTTCGGCGGCGCAGGTCGTGTACGGCAACCTCAACTGGGGAACTTCAATTCAGGGAGTCGGCGTGGACTGGCCTCTCGTGCGCACCTGGAACGTCGACAAGGGCAGTTTCTTTGGCGACTCGGAGGTTCGATCCGCCGCGAAGGTCTGCCTTCTGGGATCGACGGTCGCCGACTCGCTCTTCGGCAGCGAGAACCCGGTCGGCCAGATGGTGCGTATCAAGAATTTCCCATTCCGGGTGATCGGGATCCTCGAGACGAAGGGCGGGAACACGATGGGCCAGGACCAGGACGACACGGTCGTCGCGCCCTACACGACAATCATGAAGCTCATCAAGCGCAGCACGAAGATCGACATGTTCACGGCTTCGGCGATTTCGCGTGAGTCCGTCGATCAGGCTCAAAAGGAGATCGAGGCGCTGCTGCGCCAGCGACATCACATCCAACCCGGCCAGGACTCCGATTTCATGATCCGGTCCCAGCAGGAGATCGCGCAGGCGCAGGACCAGGCGTCCCAGACGCTGTCCATGCTGCTGGCTTCCGCGGCCTCGATCTCGCTGCTCGTCGGCGGCATCGGGATCATGAACATCATGCTCGTGTCGGTGACCGAGCGCACGCGGGAGATCGGAATCCGGATGGCGATCGGTGCGAAGGGTCGCGACATCCTGACGCAGTTCCTGGTCGAGGCGCTGACCTTGTCGGTGGCGGGAGGCGCCATCGGCATCGCGCTCGGCATCGGATCGTCCCGGTTTCTCGCCTGGAAGGCACGATGGCCGATTCTTCTCTCCCCGGGGGCCGTGGTCCTGGCGTTCTGCTTTTCCGCGGCGATCGGCGTCTTCTTCGGCTTCTATCCCGCCCAGAAGGCCTCGCGGCTCGATCCGATCGAAGCGCTGCGGTACGAGTAGCTATCAGCTTTCAGCTATTAGCTTTCAGCCCAATCAGAGGACGCGCCGTCGCTATATAAGCCTTGATATAGCCGCGAAAACGAGTTGAGCGGGTTTCTGGCTGACAGCTGTAAGCTGAAAGCTGTCAGCTCCTCTCCGCGCTAAAATAGACCGTTTTCTATGCAAATGGATCCCGGAGCCGCGCGGATGGCTTCGTGACTCTCGTCGCGCGCCTCAAGGAGCGCTTCGACCCGAGACGCAGCTTTGCGTCTCGTCTGCTGTTCGGGCTCTTTCTCGCGTTCCTGATTCCGGGAGCGCTTCTCGTCGTCTTGCTCGAGCGCCGCGTCATCGAGCTGGGCGAGGGGTCGCTTCAGCGCTTCGTGGCCGTGCGGCGGGCGCAGGCCTCTCGGCAGCTTCAGCAGGACGCGGGCTTCCGCGCGGAATGGATCGACCGCCGCACCGCGCTCATCGAGGCGTCGGCCTGGTCCCTCGCGCAGGCGGTGGAAGAGAAACTGACCGGCCGCCTCGAGGGTTCGGTCGCGCGAATCCCCAAAGACGAGGACGGACACGTTTGGAACGTCGCACCGGACAGCGACACGGTCGGTTACATCGCCGCGGCGCGGGCGAACGACCCCAAGGCCCTGGAGGACTTCATCCGGACGCGGGCTCTAGCGCCCATGTTCGCCTCTTTGCGCACACGCAGGCCCACGATCAAGAGCGTGAGCGTGTGGACGGCGTCCGGCGTCGTTCGGCTGTCGCCGTGGCTCGACATCCATGACGCGATTCGTCAATCCGGCGGCGCGCTCGAGAACTTCCATTTCAACCAGACGGCCCGCTTTCCCGCGAGTCGCCCCTCGAGCGAAGACGAGGCGATCTGGTCGACGGGGCGCGGCAGCCCCCGGATGCTCCCGGAAAACCGCACCGTCGTCCTCTACTACCCGGTTCGAGACGACAGCGGGAACCTGATTGCCGCCATCTCCATGGATGTCGATGGCCGGCGCTACATCGCCGAGTCGGTCGAGAGCGCGGAGTTGATCGGCGACGTCTGGTTCGCGGTCGATTCTGACGGCGGCGGGCTTCTGATGCCCGAGCGGATGACGGAGCTCCTCCATTGGCAGTCGAATGGAAACGACATGCTCTCGGATTCACGCGACCCGGAGAGGCAGCGGCTGGCGAAGGCGATCCTCTCCGGCGTCCGCACCATCGGCGATTACAAGCTGGGCGGCCGGGTCACTCGTCTCGCTTCGGCCCCGGTGAGGAGGACCGGATGGATTTTTGTCGAGGGATTCTCCGCACCGGCACTCGCGAGGCTGAACGTCGAGGCGGAGCAGGACATGTCCTCCCAGTCCTACCGGGACCTCGAGAGGTATCTGATCCTCGTCTTTCTGTATCTGCTCATCGCGGTCCTGATGGTCGTGGTCATGATTTCCCGGCGGATCAGCGCGCCCGTGTCCGGCCTCGTCGAAGCGGCCGAGAGCATCGGGCAGGGCAGGTCGGTGGACGTGTCGGTCGTCTCGAAGCACGACGAGATCGGCCGGCTGGC
>DATDNV010000277.1:0-8330 GCA_036518075.1 Thermoanaerobaculia bacterium | reverse complement strand
CGGGCTCGAATCCGGCGACGGGCACGACCCGAACCTATTACGTGGCCGCGGAAGAGGTCGTTTGGGACTACTCCCCGAGCGGGCTCAATCGGATTACCGGCAAGCCGTTCGAGGGAGACGCGAAGACATGGGTGGAACGCGGTCCTGATCGTCTCGGACGCGTTTACCGCAAAACGATCTTCCGCGAATACACCGATCAGACCTTCACGACGGTCAAGAAGAGAGCGCCGGAGTGGGAGCACCTGGGCATCCTCGGGCCGCTCCTTCGCGCCGAAGTCGGCGACACGATCCGCGTCGTGTTCCGGAACAACGGAAAGCACCCGTTCAGTCTTCACCCTCACGGCGTTCTCTACGACAAGGAGTCGGAAGGCGCGGAGTACGACGACGGGGTGCAGAGGAAGGCGGCGCCGCAAGGCGTCCCGCCGGGAGGCAGCCGAACCTACATCTGGCAAGTTCCGGAGCGCGCCGGGCCCTCGCACGGGGAGGGGAGCTCCGCGCTCTGGATGTATCACTCGCACATCGACGAGGAGAAAGACGTCAACGCGGGGCTCGTCGGGCCGCTCATCGTCACCGCCCGCGGAATGGCGAGGCCAGACGGCTCTCCCAAGGACGTCGACCGGGAGATCGTCGCCGGGTTTCTCGAGATGGACGAAAACCTGAGCTGGCACATCGACGGCAACATCCAGAGCTATGCGGAGGATCCGGCGAAATTGCAGAAGACCGACAACTTCGCCGACCCCTTCTACGTCAGCAATGTCAAGGACACGATTAACGGCTATTTGTTCGGGCATACGCCGGCGCTGACGATGCGGATGGGAGAACGGGTTCGCTGGTACCTGCTCGCGACGACGAATTTCGAGATTCACGCGCCGCACTGGCACGGCAACACGGTCATCGCGAGGCACATGCGCACCGACGTCACGTCGCTTCTTCCGATGGACATGGTCGTGGCGGACATGGTGCCCGACAACGTCGGAACCTGGCTCTTCCACTGCCACACGGGTCCGCACCTGCGTGCGGGGATGGTGGCCCGGTACACCGTGACCGACTCGGCGCGGGCTGAGAACGCCGTCAAATAGAACTGAGCGGAGGAGCGCATGCGCTCGACCGAGGAAGTCGCGAAGCTGCTCGGTTACAACCGGTGGGCGAACGGTCGCACGCTCGAGTCGGTCGCGCCGCTGACACAAGACGAGATCGACCGGAAGCTCGGCGGCAGCTTTTCTTCCGTGCGCGAGACGCTCGTTCACATCTACGGAGCGGAATGGATCTGGCTCGAGCGGTGGCGCGGGACGTCGCCCAAAGGGCTTCCCTCCCCGGACGAGTTGAAGACGCTCGCTGGGCTTCAGGAGAGGTGGGCGAATGTCGAAGAGGAGCGCTCGATGTTCGCGCGTGGCTTGAGCGATGAGCGGCTCGTGGAGAGCATCTCGTATTTCAACCTGGCTGGCGAAGGAAGGAAAAACCGGTTGGGGGAGCTCTTCGTTCACGTCGTCAATCACTCCTCCTATCATCGGGGTCAGGTCGCGACGATGCTGCGCCAGCTCGGGCGCAAGCCTCTCTCGACCGACTACGTTCTCTACCTCGACACCGGCGGGAAGTAGTCCCGAGTCCGCCAATTGTCGAGACGGGCCTTCGGGGTCCTGCCGCCGGACATCTCACGCGCACTACGGGCGGATGAGAAGCTTTCTCTGAGGGAGAGGGCCTCCGCACGCGCGCGAGATCTCTGTCCGGCGTCACCCCCTCGGCCCTCGGGCGACACGTTATGGCCTGTCCTCGGCCCGGGCGACGGGAGCGTCTCCCAGAGGAGCCGTGAGTGAGGAAGCGTGGAGAGAGAAGCTTTTGCCCCTGGCAAGGCTGCGACCGAACGACAAGCGAGGGCCCGGTTCTGGCTCTTTACGGCCTGGCCCGAGCGTGGCGACGAGGGAGACGCTCCCGGCGTCGAGGCCGTCAGAAAAGAATCAGAGCTAAGGCGTCCGGGGCGGGCGGGGCTTCAAGCCCAGCTTCGCGAGAGCGGGCTGGTCTTTCTCTCCGTGCATCTTCCAGTACTCGAGCCGGTCGCTCGCGACGAGCGAAGCTTTCTCGCCGTCGCTTGACTCCCACTGAACGATCCGGTGCGGCTCGGCGGTCTCGACGAGGATCGTCCAGGTCGGTCCGCCCGCGATCTCGACGGTGCGGCGCTCGACTTCGAACGCTCCCGCAGGCGCCGTCACGCGCTCGGGAGACGCGGAGCGCGCCAGGGTCGCCTTCAGCATTTCGACGGGCCTGTGATCGAGCCGCGCGGCCTCGATCGACCGAAGGAGCGGGATCTGGCGGTGTTCTCCGGGTGCGAGGAGGGGCGCGGCCAGGCTCCGCGCCCAGATCAAAATCGCGTCGCCGGCGAGCGCGTCGTTCGGGACCTGGAGCTCCCGCGTCTGATCCGCTTCGCCGTCGAAGTAGCTGTGCGTCGCCAGCCGCGCGGACCCGGCGTCGAAAAGGATCTGGCCGTAGACATTGCCGCACCACTCCTGGGACGTAAACGAGACCTTCGTCGCGGCGCCCGCCGGCCGGCCGTTGGCGGGGGCTAGCGCGACGAACGCGCTCGTGAGCAGGTTGTAGTCGTAGATGCCGGTGGAGAAGTCCTCGACGAGGTTCAACTTCATGACCGGAAACTCGTCGGATTTCGGATGTTTGCCGGGATCCGATTTCACGCGTAGCGAGCTCGAGAAGGTCTCGGTCACGAAGACGGTGATCGCGAGCCCTTTGCGCAGCTCGCCGTAGCGCGGAAAAACGAGATCGTAGCTCGAGAGCTCTCCTTTGCCGTCTCCCCATCGCTTCCAGAAACTGTCCCCGAAACTCGGTTCCGCCGCGCTCGAAGGGACGGAGCGCGCGGCGTGTGCGAAGAAGAGTGCGATCGCCAGCGCGGCGGCGAGCAGGGCGGTCGAGAAGCGTCTGGACTTTTTCATGTTCGTCTCCGCGCCCATCTTAACGGTCCCGCGCTGGCATAAAGAAAGGCGGGGCGTACCCCCGCCTTTGAATTGTTGAGAAGAGAATGGGCTACGAGAGCCGCGTGTGGGTCAGCGGCGATTTCGTCGAAGGACTCAGATCAGGCTCTAGGATCGAAATGCGCTCATCGCTCTTCTCGTTTCCGATTGCCAGCGCGACCGCTCCGACCATTCCGAGAAAGACGATCGCGATGAGAGCCCAGCTGCCGACACCCATCCCGCGCTCCCGAATGTCGGTCTTGCTCGTCTGCGTTTCCTCCGATGTCGGCTCGACCACCGGTGCCGGAGGCGGGGAGGCGGCGCCAGTCTCGGCGGTTCCTGAAGGCGGAGAGCTTCCGGGCGCGTTTCCGCTTCCGTTCGTGTCGATCGAGGCGGCGCCGGCGGCAGCCGCCTTCTCCTTCTCTTTGTCCTTGTCTTTGGTTTCCGTTTGTTTTGCGGGAGCCGGCTCGGCGGGCTTCTTCGCCGACTTACGGCTCGAGGCGTCTGCGCGCCGGGAGGCCTTCTTCTCGATCGTGTCCACGGGGAGCGCTGTGCCAGGAGTGGAGTTCACGCTCGGCGTCTCCGGTGGAGGCGCGGGACTCGCTTGCGTTTGGGGAAGAGGCGGATTCGGATTCGCCTGACTCGTCTGGGGAGGAGCCTGGTTCTCTGCCGGCGGATTGCTCGGCTCGGCCTGAGGCGGCGGGACTGGAGAGGTCTGAGGCGCCGGCGGCGGAGTCGCGCTCTGGTTCTGGTTTTGGCTCTGGTTCTGGTTGTCTTGAGCGAGGACGCCGGCCGCGGCCGCGAAGAGGATCGCCGCGATCCAAACGGCACACTTCGAGTTCATGACTAAGCTCCTTCCACGTTTTCCGAAATTTGGGATCGCCGCTGCGGGATGCCGGTAACCTGGGTGAAACGGCGTCGGCGGATCTAGTCAGATCGCGCCCGATACAAATAGAAAAGAAAGCAGGTTCCGTGCCACCCGCGGGGATTTCGCTACTTCTTCTTTTTCTTGGTCTCTTCGATTGACGCGCCCACGCGCGGGACGACCTGAACCTGTTGGCCGTCCACCAGAGAATCCGGGGGGCTGTCGATGACCGTCATTCCGGGAGCGAGCCCGGAAGTGACTTCGACGGTCGTCCCGTAGTCTCGGCCGAGCGTGACCGGAATCAGATGCGCGCGGTTGTTCGCCCCGAGCGTCGCCAGCCGTAGTCCCTCGGATCGGAACATGAGGGCGCTCACCGGGACGACGAGTGTCGGCACCGCGGCCGCGAGCTTGAAGTGAACCTCGACGGCGGCCCCCGGAAGGATCTCTCCGTTGCGGTTGTCCAGGTCGATCTCGACCAGAAGCGTGCGGGTCGTCGGATCGATGGCGCTGGCAGTCCGAACGACCTTTCCCTCGAAAGGGGCGGACGGGTGCTCGGTCAACGTGACGTCAACCGGGAGGCCCACCGTCGTGGAGCTCGACGCGGTCTGAGGAACGCTCACGAAGACGCGCAGTGTCCCGGTCGTCGCGATGTGAAAGAGCTCCTTGCCGGAGCCGCCGCTCGACCCGGCTTCGACGAGCTGGCCGATGTCGGTGTTGCGGACCGTGATCACACCGTCGAAAGGGGCCTCGATCCGCTCGAAGGAGACCAGTTGTTCGAGCCGATGCACGTTCGCCTGCGCGGAGGCGGTCGCGGCGCGCCGCGCCGCCAACGTATCGATCGCGTTGTCCGCGTCCTGCTTCGACACCGAGTCGCTCTTCACGAGCTCCGCGTAGCGCTCCGCCGTCGTCTGAGCGAGATGCTCGTTCGCCACGGCCGTCGCGAGATCGGCTCGGGCCTGCTGAAGCTGCTGGTCGATCTCGGGCGAGTCGATTTCGGCGAGAAGCTGACCCTTCTTCACCCGGGCGCCGATGTCGACGTACCACTTCTTCAGATACCCGCTCGTGCGCGCATAGATCGGCGCGTCGGTGAATGCCTGTGTGTTGCCGGGAAGGATCAGCTCCTGCTGCGGCGCGCCTTTCTGCGGGTCGAAGACCGTGACCTTGGGAGGTGCGTTGGCCTCGGTATCCCTGCGCAGCGAGTCTCGCGCGCGGACGCGAGTCACGATGCCGAATCCCGCGGCGAGAACAGCCGCGCCGGCAATCAGGAAGAAGGCCGCACGGCGCCGCCGCTCGGACTCTGCGGGCGGCGTGGCGGGCGAGAGCGGCGCGGCTTCCGGCGTCGCCGGACGAGGATCTTCCGTCTTTGCGCTCATCGATCCTTCGCGCCGGCGGAAGATCGGGCGTTCGCGCGGGCAGCCCGGCGATCATGCAGGACGCTGAAGAAGACGGGGACGAAGAAGAGCGTCGCCGTCGTGGCCAGCAGGAGGCCGCCGATCACGGCCCGGCCGAGCGGGGCGTTCTGCTCGCCGCCTTCTCCCAGTCCGAGCGCCATGGGCACCATTCCGATGATCATGGCGAGGGCCGTCATGATCACCGGCCGAAAGCGGGTGAAGCCTGCGGCCGAGGCGGCCTGGATCGCGCTCGAGCCTTCCCGCATCTGCTCCCGAGCGAAACTCACCACCAGGATGCTGTTGGCGGTCGCAACTCCCATGCACATGATCGCTCCCGTCAGGGACGGAACACTGACCGTGGTATGAACGAGAAACAGCATCCAAACGATTCCCGCGATTGCCGCCGGCAGGGCGGAGATGATGATGAAGGGGTCGAGCCAGGACTGGAAGTTCACCACGATGAGGAGATAGACCAGGACGATCGAGAAGATGAGCCCCGCCAGCAGGCCCTGGAACGAAGTCCGCATCGTTTCCGCCTGGCCGCGCACGATGATCTGCGAACCGCGCGGCAGGTCCTTCTTGGCTTCGTCGACGAGCCGAGTCACCGGACGAGCCACGCTTCCAAGATCTGTCCGGTCCACGCCGCCGTAAATGTCGATCACGGGCTGCGCATTGAAATGAGAGACGGTCCCAAGCTCCGCGTCCCGGGAGATCAATGCGAGGTTGCCGATCGTCTGCGGCGGCCGGCCGGCGGCGCTCGTGATCGGGATGTTCTGAAGATCCTGGAGTGAGGCGACCTGGTACTGCGGCGCCTGGACGGCAACGGCGTAGCTGACTCCGTTCTTCGGATCCAGCCAGTAGGTTGGCGCCGTCTGAGAACTTCCCGAGAGAGCGACGAGCAGGTTGCCGGCCACGTCGCGCTGCGTGTAGCCCACCTGCTGCGCCCGCACGCGGTCCACTTCGATGTTCAGCCTCGGCGCGTCAAAAGGCTGCTGGATGCGAAGGTCGACGATGCCCGGCACGTACCGGATCTTTTCCATCAGCTTCTCGGCGAAGGCGCGGTTGCCGAGCAGATTGTTGCCGATGACCTGCACGTCGATCGGCGCAGGAAGGCCGAAATTCAGAATCTGGCTGACGATGTCGACCGGTAGAAAGTAGAACGCCACGCCCGGGAACTCCTGCCCGAGATTCTTGCGGAGCATCTGGATCACCTTCTGGGTCGGGCGGTGATTTTCCTTCAGAGACACGAGGATGTCCGCGTCCGCTGGTCCGACCGGGGCGGAGTTGCTGTACGACAGATTCAAGCCGCTGTACGGGACGCCGATGTTGTCGATGATCGTCCCGAGCTCCTCGGACGGAATCATCCTCCGAATGTTCTGGTCGATCTGGTCGCAGAGCCGGGCCGTCTCCTCGATCCGGGTCCCCGTTCGCGCCCGCAGGTGCATCTTGATCTGGCCCGCGTCCACCTGCGGGAAGAAGTCCTCTCCCAGCCAGGGAAACAGGAAAACCACCGATCCGACGCAGGCGCCGACGAACGTGAACAGGAACAGCTTTCGCTGATGGAGAAAGGAGTCGAGGAGAACACGGTAGTTTTGGCGGAGCCGCTCGAACCTCTTCTCGAACCCGATCTGGAAGCTCGCGAAGATGTTGTGCTTCTTGCCGATCTCGTGCGGCGCGTGTCCTTTCAAGAGGTACTTGGCCATGGTCGGAACGAGCGTGCGCGACAGGAAATAGGACGCGAGCATCGCGAACACGACCGCTTCGGCGAGCGGGATGAAGAGGTATCGCGCGACTCCCGTCAGGAAGAACATCGGGACGAACACGATGCAGATGGAAAGGGTCGAGACAAATGCGGGTACGGCGATCTGAGCCGCGCCATCCAGAATCGCCTGTTCGACCGGCTTTCCCTGCTCGAGATTGCGGTTGATGTTCTCGATCTCGACGGTCGCGTCGTCGACGAGGATGCCGACGGCCAGCGCCATCCCTCCCAGAGTCATGATGTTGATCGTTTCGCCGAGGGCCGCGAGGGCGAGAATCGAGGTCAGGATCGAGAGCGGGATCGACACGGCGATGATGACGGTGCTTCGCCAGCTTCCCAAAAAGATCAGGATCATGACGCCGGTCAGGCAGGCGGCGACGATCGCTTCGCGCACGACGCCGTTGATCGAAGCGCGGACGAAGAGAGATTGGTCATTGAGCGGCGTGATCTTGAGCTGCGGCGGCAGCTGCGCAGCGATCTGGGGAAGCCGAGCGCGTACGCGTGAAATGATGTCGAGGGTCGAAGCGGCGCCGGTCTTCAGGATCGTCATGAGACATGCGCGCTGGCCCTGGACGCGGACGATGTTGGTCTGCGGAGGGTAGCCGTCGCGCACGTGCGCGACGTCCCGGATGAAGACCGTGGCGCCGTTGACTGTCTTGATGGGAATGTCGTTCAAGCCGTTCAAGTTCGTCGGGCTGCTGTTCATCTGGATCGCGTACTCGTAGCCGCCGATCTTGGTCGTGCCGGATGGCAGAATCAGATTCTGCGCGGAGATCGCGTTGACGACATCCGCGGGCGCGAGCCCTTTGGCCTGGAGCGCGGCGAGATCGAGATCGATCTGGATTTGCCGCTGTTTGCCGCCGTAGGGGTAGGGGAGGGCGGCTCCCTGAACGGTCGCGAGCTGAGAACGGATCGAGTTATTGGCGAAATCGAAGAACTGCTGTTCGGACAGACCCTCGCCGGAGAGGGCGAGCTGCAGGACCGGCACGCTCGAAGCGCTGTACTGAATGACGAGCGGTGGTGTCGTGCCGGGAGGCATGGAGCGGATCGCGGTCTGCGCGATGGCGGTGACCTGCGAGACGGCGGCGTCGATGCGCGCCTTGGGCTGGAAAAAGATCTTGATCACCGACACCCCGGCGAGCGTCTGCGACTCGATGTGTTCGATGTCGTTGACCGTCGTGGTCAGGCCGCGTTCGTACCCGGAGATCATGCGGTTGGCCATCTCGGGAGCCGACAGCCCGCCGTAGAAGAAGATCGTGCTGACGACCGGGATGTCGATCGTGGGGAAGATGTCGGTGGGAGTCCGAAGGATGACCAGCGGTCCCAGGATCAGGATGACGAGCGCGACGACCACGAAC
>DATDNV010000276.1:0-2298 GCA_036518075.1 Thermoanaerobaculia bacterium | reverse complement strand
GCGCATCCATTGCCCGAGGATCTGGTCGATCGTTCCGTAGTATGCGGAGACCGCCCTCGAATAGCGTTTGAAGTCTTCCGCCGACACGCAGTCGAGCTTCGGCGGCACGTAGGAGCCGAAGACGTGGCCGATCGTGTCGGTCCCTTCGAAGTAGACCGACATGAAGTCCGGCCGTTGCTGGTCGTAGAGATCGCGCGCGAGCCTCTGCGCCGCGCGGGTTGCACTGAGGATCTTTTCCATCGCGACCACGGGGTTCGCGAGATCACCGCCTTCCGCGCGCTTAGCCGCGATCTCTCCCGCGCTCATGTCGAGGTAAGGCGTGAGGTCCGTGTCGGAGACCGAATTCTCCTGCTCGATGACGGACCGCGCCCGAGGCTCGAGCGGTTCGGGATACGTGATTCCCGCGACGTTGCCGGGAAAAAGGATCGACGTCGCGCGATCGGAGATGAAGAAACCTTTGACCTCTTCCGCGGGATGGCTGGCCCACCATCCCACGACGCCGACGCTCAAGCCGCGCGAGGAGGCGATATTCCAGACGGCGGGGACTCGCCGCGATCGGCCGGAGATCGGCACGATGAGGCCTGAGCCCGGCTCGACTTCCTGAAAATCCAGAACTCCGTGGACCTCAGGGGTCGCGCCCGTCGCGATCGTCGTCCAGATGATCGGCGAGAGGATGGGGACGAAACTTTTCGAACGCGCGGTGCGGCCACGAGAGACGAGCCGCGCCAGGTTGGGCATGGTCCCATCCGCCGCAAGCTTGTCGAGAAGAGACCAATCCGCGGCGTCGAGGCCGACCAGGATCACGCGAGGCCGCTCGGCGGGGGAACCCTTTCGATCGGAGGAGTCGTTGGATTCGACGGGCGGATGCGGCGAAACGCTCTTCGTGCCGGCAGATTCTGAAGTCTTGGATCGACAGCCAAACGACGCGAGTAAAAGAAGGACCAGGCAGGCAGAGAACTCGCGCTTCCGGAATGAATTCATGCCTTGCCCGATGATACCCAAAGCTCCGTGCGCCTCCATGAGGCTCGGTTTCTCAGGCCGCGGTCGGAAACGTTTCGCGAGATCCTTGTTAGGATCATCGAAGCGTCGAAGGGTATCCCCGGGCAGAGACAAATCGCGATGAGACTCGCTGTAGAGGATTGGGTGTTTGACGCGGACACCCGCGCGGTGATCCGTGCTGGCATCGCCGTTCCTCTGTCACCGAAGGCCTTCGATCTGTTGAGCCTTCTGATTGAGGAGCGGCCGAGAGCCGTCTCCAAGGAAGAAATTCACGACAAGCTGTGGCCGAGCACCCATGTCGCTCCGGCGAATCTCGCAAATCTGATCGTCGAGCTCCGCGCGGCTCTCGGCGACAGCGCGCGTAAGTCTCGGGTGATCGGAACGGTGCAGCGGTTCGGCTACGCGTTCCGCGCCGACGCGAGAGAGGTGCCGAGAACGGGTGGCGTTTCATCCGCGGGAGCGCCCGCCTATCGCTTGATCTGGGGGCCGCGCGAGATCGCGCTCGATCCGGGCGAGAATCTGATCGGCCGGGATCGGGATTCGGTCGTGTGGATTGACGACGCTTCCGTCTCGCGCCGGCACGCGCGCATCGTCGTCGGCGACTCGGGAGCGACGCTCGAAGACCTGGGCAGCAAGAATGGGACTCGGCTTCGCGGAAGGCGGGTTTCGGCCCAGGCGCGTCTCGCCGATAAGGACACGGTTCAAATCGGTCCGGCTTCTCTCGTGTTTCGAGTCTTCAAGAAGACGGCCTCCACCGTGTCCACGATGGAAGGTCGCGCAAGAAAATGAGGGTCGCGGCGGGCAGAGGGGTCCGTAAACTGACATGAGCCTGGCGCACGGAGCAAGGCTTGGGCAATACGAGATTCAATCTCCCTTGGGCGCCGGGGGAATGGGGGAGGTTTACCGAGCGCGGGACACGCGGCTCGCGCGCGAGGTGGCGATCAAGGTCTTGCCCAAAGAGCTCTCCGCCGACATCGGGCGTCTGGAGCGATTCGAGAAGGAGGCGCGCACTGCTTCGTCGCTGAACCATCCCAACATCGTCACGATCTACGAGATTGGGACGTCCGACTCCACGTCCTACATCGCGATGGAGCTCGTGGAGGGAAAGACTCTTCGCGAGCTGCTTCATTCGGGTCCTTTACCCGTGCGCCGGATCCTGTCTCTGGCCGCACAGGCGGCGGACGGACTCGCCAAGGCACACGCCGCCGGAATTGTTCACCGTGACCTGAAGCCCGAAAACCTGATGATCACGCGTGACGGTTTCGTCAAGATCCTGGACTTCGGCCTGGCCAAGCTGAC
>DATDNV010000275.1:0-4440 GCA_036518075.1 Thermoanaerobaculia bacterium | reverse complement strand
CGCCGAATCCTCGGACGCGAGGCGGACTACGGAGAGGGAGAGCGCCGGAGCGGATGGGCTTCCGTGTTGAACACAACCTTGTCGAAGTCGAGAGCATCGGGCTTGAAAAGCAGATAGAGGTACTTGAGCGTCTCCGCGAGGAAGTAGCTCGGCATCAGATCGCCCTTCTCTTTGGTGACGACGCTCGTGAGGACCGTGTAGCCGCTCTCGGTCCGGCAGAACTTTCGGATGTCGGCGAAGAACGCGCGGCCCATCTCGAGATATTTCGGGTCCTGGGGGTCCTGAAAAAGGTAGTAGGCCGACTCGATGATCTCCGGACGTAATGCATAGGCCGGCATGACGACGCTCATCGAGCGGTAGTCGAGCTCCTCCGGCTCGATCCCGCTGCTCGTCCACATCCTCCAGCCGGAGTCCTGGAGCCGCCGCGCGTTGCCCACGTCGCCGAAGAGCGCGAGCACGGCGGGGAAGAAAGCCTGAAGCGCTCCGTAAGTGGTCGCCGTTCGGCGGCCGGTCGCCATGTCGACCTGCCCATACCAGAGTCCCGACTCGCCGTCGTCCGCGAGATAACGATTCACTGCCCGGAGACTTTGCTGCGCCATGTCGGCGCACTGGGGGTCGCCGAAGAGCTTGCCGCACTTGACGAGGTATTCGTAATACGAATCGATTCCACCTCCGATGTGGCTCTGCGGGCTCGTCCATGCTCCGGTCTCGACCGAGATTTCTTCTCCGACGAGTCCGAGCTTCGAGCGCCGTTGGTAGAGAGAAACGAGAGCCTTCTTCGCCTTATCGAAGAAGACCGTCTTCCCTGTGAGCCGGCTGAGCGTTCCGAATTCCAGGATCAGCGTTCCGATCTCCGCGGGATTGCTCCGGGCGCCCGATTTCTCCCCGGTTTTCAGATTCACGTACATGTAGGGCATTCCCGTCGGGGATTCGAATGCAGGAAGGAGGCGGTTGCCGAGATCTTCCGCCAACGCCAGCAGACGGCGGTCCTGTGTCATCTGATAAGCGGACAGCAGTCCGCCCAGGACACGAATCGTGATCTCGAAGTTCTTGACCGAAATGTTCTTGTCGAACGAGAGACCCTGGAAGAGAGCGGTCTTCGCCTTCTCGGCCTCCTCGTTGAGGCCCATGACCAGCATCGTGTCGAGCGCGTCGACGGGAGTCATCCAGAGCGACTCGGCGTACCAGTCCTTTGCCGTGCGGCTGACCGGCATGAGCTCGTCGTGTCCCCACGCATACCGTTTGTATCCCTCCCAGGCGTGGAGAAACTCCGCGCGGACCTCGGCTGCGGCGGCCGCCCGGTCGAACGTCGGAGTCGCGGCTCGCGGGACATCGCTCGCGCCGGCGAGCGCGAAAGCCATACACGCAACCACGGCGAAAAGTACGGCGGTTTTCATTCCGCCGGGTGCGGGGCGACCCCGCTCAGCAGCGCCGCGAAGACGTGCCGGATCTCCTTTTCGGAGAAAGGACGGTTCTTGCCGGCCCTCTCCGACATGAGCCGCTCGCGCATCATTCCTTCGGCGGCTCCCATCGCGGCGACCGCCAGAGCGGCGTCTGAGAACTCGGAGCGAAAGCTTCCGTCCTGTTGTCCACGGCGGATGAGCGCCCGGACGAGCTCAGAAAACTGCTGAAAGCCCCGGGACAAGACGACATCGGGCCCTGCACCGCGCAGTCGGCGTCCTTCGAAGAGAAAGAGAAATGCCGTTTCGGGGTCCGAGCCCAGGGCTTTCGTCACGGCGAGCAGGACCGCTGCCAGGGCGTCGCGCGCGTGGGGAGCGTTGGCGATCAACTTTTGGACCTCTTCGTTGAGGGGCTTCCAGCTCTCGTTGAAGATCGCCTCCAGGAGTCCCGCTTTCCCCTCGAAATAGCGGACCAGCTGCGACTCGGAAGTGCCCGCCGCTCGAGCGATCGCCGCGGTGGAAGCCTGTTCATAGCCGACTTTGGAGAAGAGCTCCTTTCCCGCCGCCAGAAGGCGCGAGCGGGAAGTATGGGTCGAGTCCGCGTCGATCGGCATGGCCGATGCGGATGGTAGTACCGCTACCGGTAGTGATCAATAAAAACGGGAGTGATCGGCGAAATGGCATGAAACATGAATGCCCGGCGCTGGTAGCACCACTATCCGGTGCTAGGAGCAACGCTACCAAACCTTCGCCTGTTCAATTTTGAAGATCGAACCGAAAGAGGAGGGTTCGCCGATGCGCTCGAAGTCTTCCTTTCCTTCCGGACTCCTTCCACCTCTCATGGTCCTCGCTTTCCTCAGCGCGCCGGCGCGCGCCGCAAGCCCGGCATCGGGCACCGTCACGCCTTCGTCCTCGACCGCCAGTTACTCCGGGGGGCCGTTTGCCAACAACAATCAGCTCAACCAGGTCGCGGGCACCCCGCCCGTCTGTGCCGCCACGGCGGCTCCCTGCGATGACTACGCGTTGACCGTCGCGATTCCGTCCAGCGACGCGAGCTCATACATCGTCACGGTCAAGGCGCAGTGGCCTCGCACGGACGCCGATTTCGATCTGACCGTTCTCGACTCCGGTGGGAACGTCGTGGGACAGTCGGCGACATCCGCGGATCCGGAGGTGGTGAGCTTCGGCGCCGTGCCGCGTTCGACGACGAGCTACACGGTTCGGGTCGTACCCTTCAACGTGCAGACGGGATCGGGGGGCGATACGTACACGGGCACCGTGACGCTCGTGCCGGTTTCGGCCTCTCCTCCCTCGCCGCTGCCGGTTCCGAATCCTCCCGCTTCACCGGGGATGCCGCGCTATCAGAGCTATTCGCCTCCGGCCGGGAGCGGGCTGGGATTGAGCGCGGGCGAACCGTCGATCGGAGCGAACTGGAAGACCGGGAAAGTCTTCTTTCAGTCCGACCTGCAGACTCTCCGCGTGACGTTCTACGACCAGCTCTGCAGCGCCTTTTCGAAGGCGCTTTGGGAGAACAAGTCTCCGGCTACCTCGGTGGAGGATTCGGATCCGATTCTCTTCACCGATCACCAAACCGGCCGAACGATTGCGGGGATGCTCCTGCTCCTGACCGGCCGCAACGAGTCGTCCTACACCGACGACGATGGAGAAACCTGGACTCCGAGCCAGGGGAGCTCGATCACTTCAGGCATCGATCACGAGACGATCGGCGGCGGCGGCCCCTTCGCCGCGCCGCTGACGAGCCCGGTCTATCCCAACGCCATCTACTACTGCTCGCAAGATATCGCGACCGCGCTCTGCGCTTTGAGCCTGGACGGCGGGCGGACCTACGGGCCGGCCGTACCGATCTACAACCTGACCGAGTGCGTCGGCCTGCACGGACACGTGAAGGTCGATCCGAGCGGCGCCGCTTACGTTCCCAACGAGTCCTGCGGCGGGCAGCAGGCGGTCGTGTTTTCGACAGACAACGGCGCGACCTGGACGATTTCCCCCATTCCGGACAGCTCGTCCGGTTCTTCCGATCCCTCCGTGGGCATCGGGAAAGCAGGCACCCTCTACTTTGGCTACCAGGCGTCCAACGGACATCCGATGGCGGCAGTGGGGCATCGATCCGGATCCACGATCCAATGGAGTCCCAGTCATGACGTCGGCGCCTATTTCCAGATTCAGAACACCGCGTTTTCGACGGTCGTGGCGGGCGACGACGATCGGGCGGCGTACGCCTTTCTCGGCTCTCCCGCTCCGGGAGATTTTCAGGATGCCAATTACCGTGGCGTCTGGCATCTCTTCGTCGCGCACACGTTCGACGGCGGCCAGACGTGGTCGACCGTCGACGCGACTCCCGATGATCCCGTCCAGCGCGGATGCATCTGGATGGGAGGCGGAGCCAATACGTGCCGCAACCTTCTGGACTTCAACGACCTGACGATCGACGCGCAGGGGCGCGTTCTCGCGGCGTATGCGGATGGCTGCGTCGGACCCTGTTCCGTCGCGCCCAACACCGCTTTCGGGAATTCCTACTCGGCGCTCGCAACCATCGCGCGCCAGACGGGCGGAAAGCGTCTCCTCCAGCAGTTTGATCCCGTCGAGCCGGTTCTCCCCGGCCCCGCGATGGCCACCGCCGTGCAGGACGCGGCCGGCGTCCATGTCTCCTGGGTCGCGTCGGACAGCGGCGGTTCCCCGATTTCCGCTTACAAGATTTATCGCCGGGCGAGCGGCTCTACGGTTCGCGCTCTCATCAGTTCGGTTTCGGCGACCGCGCGGTCTTTCACCGACACGACCGCCTCGCCCGGCGGGGCGTACTTCTACAGCGTGTCCTCGGTCAACGCGCTTGGCGAGACGCCCTCCTGCGGCCTGGACCAGAGTGAGGTCGCGATGACGGCTTCGCCGGGGAGCTCGTGCACGCTTCCGGGCGTGCGCGTCGCGTCGGATCCCGCCGGCGATCAAGTGGGGGCACCGGCGAACGCGGACCTCGACATTCTTTCGATCTCCGTCGCCGAGCCATTCAACGCGAATAACCCCG
>DATDNV010000274.1:0-2575 GCA_036518075.1 Thermoanaerobaculia bacterium | reverse complement strand
GTGGTCTACGTCGCTCACAGCCGCTGCGGCATCTCGATGGTCTCGCGCGCGAACTCGGACGCCGAGTTCGAACGCGCTTTCCGGAAACGGTTCGATCGCTGCGTGCTCCCCGAGTCAGCCGCTCCGCCCGCCGCGGTGAAGAAGCTGATCGAGAAGCTCAAGAGCGGCGAGCGCCCGCAGCTGCGCTTCGATCTGCGCGGCCTTTCCGAATTCGAGCGAGCGGTCCTGATGAAGGCGCTGGAGATCCCCTGCGGCGAAGTGCGTCCGTACAGCTGGATCGCGCGAGAGATCGGACGTCCCGACGCGGTGCGCGCGGTTGGAACGGCGCTCGGCAAGAACCCGGTTCCGCTTCTGATCCCCTGCCACCGGGTCGTGTGCAGCGACGGCCGGATCGGCCAGTACTCGATGGGAGGCGGCCGCTGCAAGCGGACGCTCCTCGAGGTCGAAGGGGCCCACCCGGAGACGATCGAGCAGCTCGCGACACGCGGAATCCGATTTCTCGGCAACGAGTCGACCCGGGCCTTCTGCTACACGACCTGCGGCGGCATCCGGTCGCTCGTCGTCGACAACAAAGTGCCGTTCCATACCGCGAGCGAGGCGATCGAGGCCGGCTATCGGCCCTGCCGGCAGTGCCGCCCCGCGATGGCGTCGTAGACGAGGACGCAGGACACCGCCAAGTCCGACCACCTACGTCCCTCGTTCGACGTCCTCCCGGATCCTGTCCGGCAGCACGAAGACCGACCTCGCCAGATCCGACCGAAGCGTCTCCTCTCGGTAATAGGACTCGAGAATCGACGGTCTCCAGGTCAACAGATCCTCGTTCGCCGCCGCGAACTCCTTCCAGGATCTCTCCCGGCCCGACCGCTCCATGCGCTCGTTGATGAGAAGCAGGTACGCCCAGGTGATCGTCTCGTGGTAGAGCCGGGATTTTCCGAGCGCCGCCGCAAACCGCTTGAGCGCCTCGGTGAAACGAGACAGCGCGGCCGCGGGAGATCCCTCGCGCAGCAGGAGCCAGGCGGCGCGAACGTGATCCCGGTGCCGAAAGCTCTGCTCAGGCAGCGTCGCCGACTCAAACGCCGCGAGAAAGGCGGAGTCGTCGAGCTCACGCTCTCTCGCGTCCATCAGGAACTCTCCCCGGTTGCTCGCGTGCGCGTCGTCGCGGTGAGCGCGAGCACGACGAAGAGCAGGACGTAGAGCATTCGCGCTTCCCAGCCGGCGGCAAAGTGAAGCCCGGCGACCCAGGCGAGAAGGAGCGCCAGCACGAGACCGCCGGCCGTCGCGGTGCGCGCGAAGAGAAAGAGGCCGGCGCCGGCAAGCTCCGCCAAACAGATCCCGACGCGTGCCGCGTCCGGACGACCCAGGTGGGCGAAGACTCCGCGGCCGTGCCGGAGAAAGACGAGCGCGCCCCACCCCAGCCAGAACGCCACGAGCAGCCGCGCCGCCGCAAGCAGCCACTCCCGTCGAGCGCGATGGCCGTCACGGGGCATCGGGCTTTTCCACGAGTCGGTGGCTCGACGCGGCGTCGAGATCCAGACCATAGATCCGCGAGAGCTCGGCGATCTGCTTCAGCGACTCGCTCGAGAAAGGAGTGCGGCCTTCGAAGACGTGCAGCACGATTCCCTCGAGGAGGTCCCCGAGCGTCAGGTCTCGCAGCTCGGCAAAGGCTTTCAAGACTTTGAGCAGCCGTTTTTCCATCCGCACACCGGTCTGGACGCGTTCGACGATGCGGCGCGGGGCCGCGGCCGCGCGCGGCGGCCTCCCCCGGCCGGCCGTCTTTCGTCTTGTTACCATGGTAACAATATAACACAACCCTCACCGCTGCGGCCTGCAGGAAAATGATCGGAGGGCCGGGCCGGTCGCCCGGGCCGGGAGGTTCGCGTGGCCCGTTACCGGATCGAAGAATACGTCCGCTGGGAGGACATCGACGCCGCCGGAATCATCAACTACCAGGCCTATCTGCGTTTCTTCGGGCTCGCCGAGGCCGAGATGCTTCGCGAGGCGGGCCTCTCCTACCGATTCCTCTTCGAGGTCCTCGGGATCTGGCTGCCGCGGGTGAGGGTCGAGTGCAACTTCCACCGTCCCGTGAAGCTCGACGAGCTTCTCTCCGTCGAGGCCTACTCCAGCCGGATCGGCCGCACGTCGCTGCACATCGATTTCGAGGTTCGCCGCCGCCGCGATCCCTCCGAGATCGTCGCGGACGGAAAGTACGTCCTCGTCTGCGTTCGCCAGGGAACGTTCTCTCCCGTCCCGGTTCCGGACGAGATTCGCGACAAGCTCGCCCGCTTCCACGAGCCTCCGCCGGCGCCCGTTTGATAGGCTCTGCGCCGCTTTTTCGATTCGCCCGAACGATCAGGGAGGCTCGACGATGAAACCCCGCCGGCATTCCTTTCGAAAGATCGCGCTTTCGTCGCTCGCCGTCTGGCTGGCGGTCGCAGCCGCGGCTCTGGCGGAGCTGCCGCCGCTGATCTCGCGCGACACGCTTTTCGGAAACCCGGAGAAGATTTCTCCCAAGCTCTCGCCCGACGGCACGCGGCTCGCCTGGATCGCGCCGGACGCCAAAAACGTCCTGCAGGTC
>DATDNV010000273.1:0-2382 GCA_036518075.1 Thermoanaerobaculia bacterium | reverse complement strand
GTCGGGCGCGTCTCCGCGATCCGTTTGCCGAGCTCGACGATCGATTTCTCGGGTAGACCCGTCACCGCCGCCGCCCGCGTCGGCGGAAACTCGAGAATTCGCTGACGGAACTGGTCCCAGCCGACCGTGTGCTCGGCAATGTATGCGGGATCCTCTTTTCCTTCCGTCAGCACGACGTGGAGCAGGCCGAGCGCGAGCGCCGCGTCGGTTCCCGGAACCGGCGCCAGATGCCAGTCGCTGGCGGCGGCGGTCCGGGTCCGAATCGGATCGATGCAGACGATCGAGGCGCCGTTTTGCCGCGCCTCCAGGATCGGCTTCCAGAAATGGGGATGCGTCGAGAGAACGTTCGCTCCCCAGATCAGGACGAGCTTCGAGTGTCGAAACGTCTCCGGGTCCATTCCGACCTTGTTGTCGCCCAGCGTGTAACCGGTGGCGAAACCGCCGGCGATCGTGCACATCGTGTAGGCCCATCGAGAGGTGCCGAGCACGTTCCAGAGCCGCCGGCCGGCGCCGTAGATGCCCTGGATCAGCCCCATGTTGCCGCTGCCCGGATAGGGAAAGATCGCTTCGCCACCGCGCCTCTCGATCGTCTCGTGGAGACGCGAAGCGATATCGTCGAGCGCCTCCTCCCAGGAGATGCGGACGAACTCGCCGCACCCCTTCCGCCCGACCCGCCGCATCGGATAAAGCAGGCGGTCCGAAGAGCGGGAGTAAGACAGGTAATCCACGACCTTGTTGCAGAGCCATCCGCGGGTGAACGGATGGTCCGGATCGCCGCGAAGCGATACCGCTTCGCCGTTCTCGACGGTCACGATCCAGCCGCACGTGTCCGGACAATCGAGCGGACACGCGCCGCGGACCTCTCGAACGGCAGGCAGCCCGCTCATGGGCTCGTCCCGAGGCCGAGACTCGGCTCGAATCGCAGAGCAGCCCACACCACGGTCGTCTTCATGATCGAGTCTCAACGCCCTCCGGAACGATACCCGGCGCCGCGAGCAAGACGTCCATGATCATTTCTCACGCATGCTATGAGGGAGAACACGTCGATGTGCGACAGGGATGCGTCGAAACCCGCCATCGAGCTCTTTATTTCACTCGCGCATGGCTGCGGCGCCGATCACTCGGAAGTTCAGCGCGATCGTTCGACCTCAAATCTCATTAAGGGCCTCGGCTGCCGGCGCAGGCGGTGAAATTCTCCGTCTGCGTCCGGAACGATCGACTTCGAGATCCGTACACTGTTCGGAGCGCTGCGGAATCTGAACCGAACAGGGAGGTCTTCATGAAAGCGGATCGTCACGACCGTTGCCGGCAAACGTTCCGAAGGCTCACGTTCATCGCCGCACTGGGAATCGGGCTCTTGAGAACGGCGATCATCCGTGCAGACTCCGTCGTCATCCTGGGAGCGGGAAAGATCGGCAACTGGATCACGACTGGATTCGTGGCGAACCCCAACTCATCGCAGACGGATTTGATTGTCGCGCCGTCGCCGGTGATCGCGACGCTCGTCCCCTGCTCGCCTCCCGCTCCTTGTCCCTACTCCGACGTCTCTCTTCCCGCGCTCGGGTCAGCGAGCCTTCCCTTCTCCTTCGCAGGCTTTGACTTCGGGACCGTCTACGTGACGCAGCAGCAGACACCTGGGCAGTCCGGACAGGTTCTGCCCATTGTGGAAGCCAGCCTTAATGAGAACGATGGGTGTCGATCGGGGCTGCGCCCGGTAATCCTCGTCCGAGCCGCAGAAATCCCCGTGGTCCCGCTCTCGAAGTTGAAAGCCGCAAATCTCGGAGTGCTGAACTTCCCACGCGCGATGTCATTTCCAGAGGGAATTGGATTTATGGTCTTCAACAACCTGGTGCTGGGAAACATACAAAGGGACGATGGAGTCGCCGGCGAGGATTTGCCCCTGCTTCTCGAGCTTTTCGACGGCCAGGGAAATCTCCTGGGTTCGACCACGATAACTCTTTCGTATGGTGAAACCCTTGTATTCGGAGACGTGTCCTTCCTGAACAGCCAGCCTGGATTTTTTTACGGCGGTCAGCTTCGCGTGACCCGAATCAGCGGCAAGGCGCTGATGTGGGGAATTCTCTATACCATCGACTCCGAGCTCGGCGTGACCGCGAGCACCGGAGTGAACCTCTCTCCCTAGGAGATATCCCCCGCTACTCCAGCGTCAGCTGGCCCGCGCCGACGTGCGCGTGCAGGCGGTACGGGCCCGCGCCTTCCCTGTGGAACGAGCGGAAGAGGCCGCCGTGCTCCTCACCGAAAGCGGCCGCGTCCACCTCACCCGAGTACACCGAGGCGTCGACGTGGGCGTAATTGTCGGGACCATGGACGGCGACGGTCAGGTCGCCGGCATTGAGCTCGACGTCCTTGTTGCCGATGACG
>DATDNV010000272.1:0-3316 GCA_036518075.1 Thermoanaerobaculia bacterium | reverse complement strand
CCACTCGTTCAGCGTGTCGCGACCCTCGCTTCCGACGACCACCAGATCCGCGCGAAGACGGTCGGCCTCCCGGGAGATCGCCTCCGGAACCTCGTCCCGCGCGCGGGCCGACAAGAGACGAAACCGCGCTTCGTTTTTCGGCTTTCGTTTGGATCCGCGGCTGGCGCCGTCGAGGATTCTCCGCGCCTGGCTGAGTGCGCGAGCGGTGGCTCCACCTCGCAAGGGAAGAAGCCCCGATCCGACCGAGTGGCCGCCCTCGCGAGGTTCGACCGACAGAACGATCAACTGAGTCCGCTCGTCCCGCGCGGCTAGCCGGGCAGCGAAGTGGAGTGCCGCGCCGCTGCCGCGCGAGCCATCGGTCGCGACGAGGATTCGCATGCCGGCTCGCCTGCCGCTCCGAGGAGTCCGATCTGCGCCTCTCATGCGGCACGCACCGTCAGCACCGGGCACGGTGCGGTCGAGGTCACGCGGGAGGCGACGCTTCCGAGAAAGAACCGAGCCGGGCCGGTCCGGCCGTGCGTCCCCATGACGATGAGTTCCGCCCCCTTCTCTTTCGCGGCCTCGGCGATCGCATCTTCCGGAGCGCCGACCAGGAGCAGAGCGTGGCTCGTGACGCCTCGCGCGCGTGCGGTGCGGACGAGCCGTTCCAGCTGTTGGGAAGCCGCGTCTCGGAGCTGGGTGTCGAGCTCCTCGTACATCGCCGCGTTCAGGTAGGCATCGGTCGGAGCGACCGAGGGCGGGCGATACGCATGTGCGATCAGCAGCTCGGCGCCACTCTCTCGAGCGATTTCGACCGATTGCTCGAAGGCCTTCTCCGAAGCGCGGGAAAAGTCTGTCGCGAAGAGAATGCGCTTGGCCGATTTCATAGGTCCTCCTCGTTCGAATCCGTTCACGCGCAATCATGGACACCCGCGCGACGACCGCGCTGATGCAAACGCATCTTTTTGGATTTCCTCCCGGATTCGAAGCTCCCCCCAGGAGGAGGAAATGACCACTCAGTTTCTCGAAGAGACATCCGCGACCGTTAGCGCCGGAACGATGAAGGCCTTCGTCATGGTCGCTCCGGGCAAGGTCGGGCTTACGGAAAAGAGAATTCCGGAGGTCGGCCCCGATGACGCTCTCGTTCGAACGACGGCCGCGCTCATCTGCACGTCGGACGTCCACACGGTCGGTGGGGCGATCGGAGACCGGCGCAATCTGACACTCGGCCACGAGGCGGTCGGAAGAATCGAAAAGCTCGGTTCGGCGGTTCGGGGTCTTCGGGTCGGTCAGCGCGTCACGGTGGGAGCGATCACTCCGTGCTGGCGTTGCGAGAACTGTCAACGGGGCTTTCCGTCGCAATGCGGACAGCCGCTCGGCGGCTGGAAGTTCGCCAACGTCAAGGACGGCAACCTGGCTGAGTTCTTCCACGTGAATGACGCGCAGGCGAACCTCGCGCCGATTCCCGACGCGATTCCCGACGAAGCCGCCGTTTACACCTGCGACATGATGAGCACCGGGCTGGTCGGGGCCGAGCACGGAGCCATTCCGGCCGGCGGATCGGTCGCCGTCTTCGGCCTGGGGCCGGTCGGTCTCATGGCCGTTTCGTTCGCGCGGCTCTTGGGCGCTGGGCTCGTTATCGGAGTCGACCGCGTCCCCCAGCGGCTGGCGCTCGCCCGGCGTTTCGGCGCCGATGAGACCGTCGACGTCCAGACGAGCGATCCCGTGGAGCGAATCCTGGATCTGACCGATCGCCAGGGCGTCGACACCGCCATCGAGGCGCTCGGCTCACCCGAGACGTTCTCGAATTGCGTGAAGGGGACGCGTCCGGGCGGAACGATCTCGAACATCGGTTATCACGGGCACGGAGACACTGTCCCGATCCCGCGGCAGGGCTGGGGAGTGGGCATGTCCGACCAGGTGATCCGAACGGGCCTCTGCCCGGGAGGCCGCGTGCGCCTGGAGCGGCTGCTGCGGCTGCTTTCGGCCAAGCGAATCGATCCGACTCCGCTGACGACGCACCGCTTTGCTTTTGATCAGATCGAGAAGGCATTCGCCCTGATGGCGAACAAGGCGGACGGGATCATCAAGCCGCTGATCGTGTTTTGACTCCCACTCTCGGTGCGGCCGGGAGACCCCGCGGAACGGGCCGGCCGGCGCGTTATGTCAGAACTGATATAACCGCCGGCCCATCCTCGTCCACCTCTCCCAGGAGCGGCAGGATGCCATTTTCGGAGTTTTCCGCCGCCGCGAATCGCCGGCGGGCAAATGATGCAACTGAATCATCCTGACCCGCAGCCCCGCGCCTAAGTTGTTCTCCATGCCATACCGAGAAAGGGTCACGCTCGACGCGAACGAAGCGGTCGCTTCGGTCTCTCACCGCTTGAGCGAAGTCATCGCCATCTACCCGATCACCCCGTCCTCCGCGATGGGCGAGCTGGCCGACGAGTGGTCCGCAGCCGGACGTTCGAACATCTGGGGCGCCATCCCCAAAGTCGTCGAAATGCAGTCGGAGGCGGGAGCCGCGGGAGCTGTCCATGGCGCTCTTCAGGCTGGCGCCCTGGCAACGACCTTCACGGCCTCGCAGGGACTCCTCCTGATGATCCCCAACCTCTACAAGATCGCCGGCGAGCTGACGCCGTTCTGCTTGCACGTCGCCGCCCGCACCGTCGCCACCCATGCGCTTTCGATCTTCGGCGATCACTCCGACGTCATGGCCTGCCGGCAGACGGGCCTCGCGATGCTCGCTTCCGGATCGGTACAGGAAGCCCAGGATTTCGCTGCCATCGCTCACGCGGCGACGCTCTCTTCGCGAATCCCGTTTCTTCACTTCTTCGACGGATTCCGCACTTCTCACGAGCTCGCCAAGATCGAAGAGCTCTCCGACGAGAACCTGTCGGCGCTCATCGACGAGCAGGCCATCGCCGCGCATCGGCGGCGGGCCCTGACTCCGGACCACCCCGTGCTGCGTGGCACCGCCCAGAATCCCGACGTCTTCTTCCAGGCGCGCGAAGCTTGCAACCCCTTCTATCTCGCCTGTCCGGAGATCGTCGAGACAGCGATGCGGCGGTTCGAAGAGTTGACTGGCCGGCGTTACCGTCTCTTCGACTACGCGGGACACCCGCAGGCGGAGCGCGTCGTCGTCCTGATGGGATCCGGAGCGGAAGTCGCGCACGAGACGGTGGACTGGCTGGTGGCCCGCGGGGAGAAAGTCGGTGTCATCAAGGTCCGCCTGTTCCGGCCTTTCGACGCCGCCGCCTTGGCTCGCGCCCTGCCGCCGACCGTTCGCTCGATCGCCGTTCTCGATCGCACCAAGGAACCCGGCAGCCTGGGCGAA
>DATDNV010000271.1:0-3198 GCA_036518075.1 Thermoanaerobaculia bacterium | reverse complement strand
TGAGACCACCGTTTACTGGGATGAAGCCACTCGAGTGAGCGGAGACCTCAAAGAAGGATCGATGGCGCAAGTGACCGTCTCGGACAAGGACGGCCGCAAGCTGGCCACCAGCATCAACGTCAAGTCGGCGAAGAGCTACTGACGAATCGGTCGGTTCATTGAGTGAAGAAGCCGGAGGCCCCGTCCCTCCGGCTTTTTTCCTGTCCCGGGCCAGGTTTCTCAGGGCATTATTCGTGTAAGAGAGCTCAGCACCGGTCCGCCTCTCTGGGATGTCCGCTCCGGAGGCTCGCTTGCGGGCTCTCCCTCGCGGGGACGCGGCGGCCTGTGACGCTTCGGAACGGATCTGCCGCCGCTCCGCTCGGACGGCGCAGTACAGAAATGGCTATGGAGAGTATTCGTTTGGTGCGCCGCCGAGAGGCCCCGCTCCGGGAGACGCCCGCAGCTCGGGGCGTGCTCAATAGAAACTACGAGTGCGGGTGACGCCGGACGGAGGCCTCGCGTGCGCGCGGAGGGGCGCTCCCTGCGCTTACTTAGAACTCTCCGCCCGTAGCGACGCGCGCGAGGTGGCCGGCGGCAGGACCCGCCCGCCTCCTAAAGATGCACAACTAGCTCGGAATCTGGCCTCCGAGAATCGCCGCGAGACGGGACGCGTCGATGTTGCCGCCGGAGACGACGCACACGGTCTTGCCGGCCGCGGGTCTGGCAGCGACGGCGGCGGCGACCGAGGAGGCGCCGGCGCCCTCGGCGATCACGCGGTTACGAGCCGCGAGAAGCCGGATCGCGTCGGCGACCTGAGCGAGGCTGACGACGATCGCGCCGGCTAAGAGCGCGCGCACGAGCGGCCACATCTCGGCCAGAACACTCCTGCCTCCGATTCCGTCGACGAAGCTCGCCTTGTACTCGATCGTTTCGGGCTTGCCCGCGGCGAGCGAGGTGGCCAGAGGCGCGGCGGTCTCGACCTCGGATGCGAAGACGGAGGCCGAGGGCCGCAGCGCGCGGATCGCGGATGCGATTCCGCAGGAGAGGCCGCCGCCTCCATACGGCACGATGACGCGATCGACGTCGGGAAGGTCTTCCAGGATCTCGAGCCCGATCGTGCCGTTGCCCGCGATCACGGCTGGATCGGAAACGGGATGGACGAACATGCCCTCGATGCCGGGATATCCATGCTCGACCAGCACCTGCCACCAGCGGTCGAACGGAAGCTTGACGATCTTCCCGCCCAGCCTCTCGATCGCCTCGAGCTTGGTCTGCGGCGCATTCTCCGGAACCACGACCGTGCAGGGAACGCCGAGGCGCCGCGCGTTCCAGGCAACGCCCTGCGCCATGTTGCCCGCGCTCGCCGTGTAGACGCCTCGAGCGAGTTTCTTGGGCGCGGCCGACCGCATCGCGTTGCCGGAGCCGCGCAGCTTGAAGGACCCGATCGGCTGCAGGTTCTCGAGCTTCAGCCAGATTTCGCCGGGGCCGTCCTCGACGTTGAGCCGCACGAGCGGCGTGCGAATGATCGACCCGGCGATCCGTTCGCGAGCCTCACGGATCCTCTCGAGAGGAATCGGATCAATCGGGCGCATCGCGGGAGCCGCCGAACGGGATGAAGCGGCCACGGCCCGAGGCCCTGGCCTTTTCGTAGATGTGCCTGGCGGACGCGACATCCTCGACCGCGAGCCCGAGCGACTTGAACATCGTGATCTCGTCCGCGGCGCGGCGGCCGGCCGTCTTCCCGATCAGGATCTCGCCGATCTCGCCGCGGATGTGGTCGTCGCCGATCGCGCCTTCCTTCTTGGCTGTCAGAAATTCACCCGACTCGTTGAGCGTGGACTCGCGTCGATCGACGTAGAGACGCGATCGAACCATCCCTGCCGTGTCGATCTCCCTGCCGGCCGGAGTCGAAGAGCCGACGACGTTCAGGTGCATGCCCGGTTCGAGCCAGTCGCCCAGGACGACCGGCTCGAGCGACGTGGTGACGGTGCAGACGATGCCGGCTCCTCGGACCGCCTCGCGCGCGGACCGGACCGGCTCGATCTCAACACCCTGCCGCTTCGATTCGCGCTCGGCGAACCGGCGGGCGCTCGCAAAATCCTTGCTCGCGACGCGGACCTTCCGGATCGGCCGGGCGTTCCGCATCGCTTCAAGATGGGTCTGCGCCTGGACGCCCGAGCCCACGAGCGCAAGCTCGTCGGAGTCCTCTCGTGCGAGCAACCGGGTCGCGACGCCGCTGACGGCGGCGGTGCGAATCGCGGTGATGGACGTCGCGTCGATCACCGCGAGGAGGCGTCCGCGCTCGGCTTCGAAGAGAAGCACGGCGCCCTGGTGGGCGTCGAGATCCGTGCCCTGGTTGCCGTAGAAGAACGTGACGACCTTGGCGCCGACGACCTTGTCCTTGTTCAGCGCGCCCGGCATGAGAGCGAACGCGCCGATCCGCTCGGGAAGCCAGAGAATCGAGCGCAGGGGGAGCTGAGTCTCGCCCCGAGCGAGAGAGGCGAGCGCGTCCGCCATCACGTCCATGCACTCGTCCATCGGCAGGAGCCCGGGCACCTCCGCCTGGCTGACGAGAAGCAGGTCGGTCACTGCCATCGGAAAATCTTCAGCGCGATCGTGTAAGTCGCGACCGCCCAGGCGAGAAGGATCGCAAGAGGGCCGAGCAGCGTCAACAATCCGCGTCCTTCGAGCATCGCGGCTCGCAGCGCTTCGTTCGCGGCGGTCAGCGGCAAGGCACGGATCAGCGGCTGAAAGGCCTTGGGGAATCGCTCCGAGGAGAAGAAGACACCCGAAAGGAGCCACATCGGAACGAGGATCGCGTTGATGAGCCCGTTGACCCCCTCGAACGTCTGGACGCGCGACGCGCAGAGGAGTCCCAATCCCGCGAAGGAGAGACCGGCGAAGACGCAGAGGAAGGCGAGCGTCGCCGGATCGCAGCGCACCGGCACGCCGAACGCGAGCACGCCGAACACGACGATTGCCGTGCACTCGACCGCGAGGAAGACGAAACGCGAAAACATCTGGGAGAGCAGGTAGTGGGAGCGGCGCATCGGCGTCGCGGTCATGAGCTTCAGTGTCTTCTTCATGCGCGCGTTGACGATGCCGAAGCCGATTCCCCAGACGCTGGTGGAAAGCAGGTTGAGGCCGAGAAGCCCGGGCACGAGGAAATCGATGTAACGGGAGCCTTTCTCGTGGACTTGCTGGTCCTGCACCGACACG
>DATDNV010000270.1:0-6764 GCA_036518075.1 Thermoanaerobaculia bacterium | reverse complement strand
ACGAGGAACCCGCCCTGTTCACGGATCTCACCGAGAAAACGGGCGTGAAACTCGACTTCCTCGTGGATGATGCCCTTCCGGTCTCCGCTTACGAGATTTTGAGACGATAAACCTATTCCTTTCAATTACTTGAATCTCTGGAATGGGCGCCTCGCTGCTCGTGTTGGATAGGTCAGCACGCGATACCTTCCTTCCCGGCCCCGGCGTTAAGTCGGGGCCGCCTTTTTTTTACACGTCGCCGTCACTTGCGCCGGGATCTGCGCCCTGACGGGCGCACTGGCGAGCGGCTCGTCAGAACCGACTCGACCGCTCGCCTGACCCCTCGCTGCGTTCCGGCTCCCGCGGCGCGCGCCTCCTCCGCTCGATTACTTCGCGGAGACTTCGCGCGCCGCGAAGGATGCTCGGCGGTCGGGCGACCAAGCTCTCGCGACGCTTTTGTCTTTGGTAGCAGCGTTTGTGGGAATCGCGCAGCGATTTCCATAACGGGCGCTCTGGCAGCTGGAATCGCGGAGCGATTTCCACAACGGGGGCTCCACGGATCGGACGGCGAGCTATTTCTAGATTGAAATAGTTTTGTCGCCGGTCAGGCGCGCGTAGAGCTCCCGGACGTCGTCGAGGGTGTTGATGTCGGCGGGGGTTTTGTCGGGGCGAAGGCGGGCAATGCGGGGAAAGCGCAAGGCGAAGCCGGACTTGTGCCGGTTGGACTTCTGGATCGTGTCGAAGGCGACTTCCAGGACGACTTCCGCAGTGACCGCGCGAACGGGACCGTAACGCCCGACGGTGATCTTCCGGAAGCGACTTCCCATTTTCCGGATTTCTTCGTCGGTCAGGCCGGAATAGGCCTTTCCGATGTTGAGGAACGTGTCGCCGTCGCGGACCGCGAAGGTGTAGTCGGAGAGCATCCCGGCTCGTTTGCCGTGCCCTTGCTCGACGGCCGTCACGACGACGTCGAGCGTCGCCGTGGCCTTCTTCCACTTTCGCCAGGCGCGTCCTCGTTTGCCGGCCTGGTAAACGGAGTCGGTTCGCTTGAACATCAGCCCTTCGTTGCCCCGGGCGCGCGCCGCGGTGAAGAGCTCCTCCATTTCCGCCACCGTCCCGGCCGACGCCACCGCGGACAGCAGGAACCCTCCGCTCGGCGCGAGCCGTTCGAGCTCCGCGCGCCGAGCGCTCCAGCGTTCTTCGAACAAAGGAGTCCCGTCCGAAGCGAGACAGTCATAGGCGATGAACGCCACCGGAATCTCTTCGAGCAGCTCCGCCTCGGGGGCTTTTCGTCCCAGCCTGCGTTGCAGCTTGAAAAACGAGTCGGCCCGGCCGCCGGACCAGGCGACGACTTCTCCGTCGAGCAGGAATTCCCCCGGCGCCTGGGCGAGGCGCGAAGCGATCTCGGGAAACTGCGCCGTCACATCGTCGAGCGTGCGCGAGAAGAGGGCGACACGCGCTCCCGACTTGTGAGCGTGCGCGCGGATCCCGTCGAACTTGTCTTCCACCGCGTAGGTCTCGAGCTCGGGCTCGATCTCGGCCGGATCTTCGATGGGGGAGGCCAGCATGAAGCCGATCGGATGGAACAAACGAAACCGGATCTCCGCGAGCCTCCCTTCGCGGGCGGCGAGGGCCGTCTCGCCGATGTCGCCCGAGTCGCGCCGCGCTCGCGCAACCGCTTCGCGGTCGACGTCGAACGCCGCCGCGATCGCTTCTTCGACCGTGGTCGTATCGGCGCCGACGCGCAATCCGCCGGACAGGGTCTTCAAGAGGTAACGGGCTTCGACCGGTTCGGCGCGCCGCAGAAGATCTTCGATCACCGTCTGTTTCTCCGCCGCCTTGCGCATCGTGGAGAGACGCCGGAGAGCGGAGTCCACGGCGACGATCGAGAGCGATTCGCCCGATCGAGTCTCCAGAAGGAGCGAAACCGCCTCACCCAGGTCGCCGATCGCGCGGGCCGAGGCGCCGATCGTCTCGAGATCCCAGCCCGTGACGGCAGAGGCGGCGCGGGCCAGGGTCGCCCATCCGACCGACGTGACCGCCTGTTCCCACTCGGCGAACGGAGAGCCGGAGAGGAGCCTCGCGGCGATCGCGAGCTCGTCGCCCGAGAGAAGCCGGAGCGCGGCCGCGAGCGTTTCGATCTTGGCGAGCTTGCCTCGCTGCGCCGAAACCGTCGCGAGGGACCGGGCGAGATCTCCATAGGAGACGGGTTCGCCGGTCACGGGCTCTCCGGTGTTCGTTCGGCGGCGTCGGCGAGCGCCCAGGACGGGACGCCCCGCGAAGCCACGATCCGCGCGAAGTCCGCGGCGTACCCGTGGGTCGCCACGACCGATTCGGCCCCGACTTCGGACAGATGTGCGAGGAGTCCGGGAAAATCGGCGTGGTCGGAAAACGGAATCAGGACGTCCGCGTCGTAATCGGTTCGTGAGGATTCCCGGGTCGCCCAGCCGGAGAGATAGATCACGCGCCGGCGCCGAATCTTCTGGACGAGCGGCGTCCGCGCGCAATTCGACGGCACGACGAGGGCCTCGCCCGCTCGAACTGGCCCGCTCTCGTAAGGGCGGGACAGCGGGAACGCGAAGCCGGCCCGCTCGTAGGCAGGAAGAAGCTTCCAGGATGCGCCGTGGAGAACCGTCGGAATTCCCGCCTCGGAGAGGACCAGCGCGACCTCCTGGGACTTGCCGAGCGCAGCCGCGAGCAGAACGGGCGTTTCTTCTTCATCGAACGCATCCCGGCAGGCCGAAATCAGAATCGCCTCGACGCGGGACCGCTCGGGGAAGCGGAAGACGGGAAGACCGAAGGTCGTCTCCGTGAGGAGCACGCGCGAGGCCGGAGCGGTCGCGGCCTTCGCGGTGCGGCAGGGCTGTCGCTTGAAGTCGCCGGTGAACAGGAGGGACGCGTCCGCGGATTCGAATCGCACCTGGCAGGATCCCAGCACGTGCCCGGCCGGGTGAAGCGTCATCACGGCGCCCAGGCCGGGGATCGCCTCTTCATAAGCGATCTCGCGCGCCGAGCCGGAGAATTCGGGATGACGCAGGCGGTACAGATCGAGGGTCGGCGCCGTCGCCCAAATCTCGCCGTGTCCTGCCGCGGCATGATCGGCGTGCGCGTGCGTCAGGATCGCGCGAGCGACCGCTTGTCCCGGATCCACGTGCGCTTCGAAGACCGGGCTGTAGAGACCCTCCGGATGCGGCTCGAGGAAAGGACGAAGAGGATCGGCGTCGGTGTCCATGGTCTCTGGCATGGGTGCAATTGGGGAACGGTCCGGCCGCGCCGATCGCGGCGACGGGAACGGACGTCTAAGTCCCCGGAAAGAGGCCAAAGAGCGGCAACGTCACGACGGTCTGCAGCCCCGCGGGGGAGCGCACGACGAAGGGGATGGCGTTGACGACGCAACCCACGGTCGCGCGGTCCCCGTGGAATCCGCCTTGAACCTTCAGATACACCGGGGGATCTCCCGCGATTTCGATCGTATCCGCCGGGTCGGCGACGCCCACCGCCATGGTCAGGTCGAGCACGACTTTTCGCTCGTCGCCGGCCTGGACCAGCGCGATCTGGTGAAGCCCGAGAACACGGCCGGGCGCGATGCCGTCGGTTTCGCGGTCGGCGATGACCGGCTCGATCGTCTCCGTGATCTCGTGGATCGGAAGGCCCAGACCGACCGCGATGATGGCGGCCGACTCCGAGAGACCGACGTGGCCCAGTTTCCTTTGCAAGACGCCGTCGGCGAACTCCTGCCGCGTCAATCCGGCACCGACCTTGGCCCGCAAGGGGCCGCGCCGCTTGGCAGCGTCGACGACCCGCGTCACGGCGACACGGTCGACGCGGACGCACGCGGCGGCCGCGGCCAGAGCCAGGCGGTCCATCACGAGGCCTGGGTTGACGCCCGTCCCCAGGACCGCGACTCCGCGCTCTTTCGCCTTGCGGTCGATCCGATGGCCGATGGCCGCGTGTTTGAGCTCCGGAAACGAGAGCTCTTCACAGGTGGAGACGACATGCATGCGAGCGTCGATCGCCGCTTCGATCTGGCCGACCACCGACTCCAGACGCGAGCCCGTGCACAGGAGCACGACGTCTTCGCGCTGGCGCGTGGGCGCCGAGCGTGCGTAGAGCTCCTGCGCGGAAGCGTCGATCGCGAGCGCGGGAGCTCCCGGAAGCACTTCACTCAGCGGGCGCCCGGCGATTTTCGGAGCCGGATCCGCGGCGCCCAGGAATTCGATTCCCTCTCGTTCCAGGACCGCGCGTCCGACGGCGACGCCGATCGGTCCGAGGCCCACGAGGGCCACCCGGGCATGAGACGAATTCAAGATTCCCCCTGTCCTGTCGGCTTTTTCCGCGCGCCCGCGTCCCCGTTCCCGTGAAGAGCGTTCGGGCTCACGGGCTAGGATATACATTCATCGAAGGAGAGGACCAGATGTCTCGCATCCGCTCCCATGTTCTCGCCATCGGGCTTGCGGGGATCGCGGCCGGCGTTCTGTGCGCCGCCGAGCCGCCGTCCAAGCCGACCCTCGCGCTCGTGGGCGGCCGCATCATCGACGGATACGAAGGCCGACCCATCGAAGACGGCGTCGTTCTGATCGCGGGCGAGCGAATCCTCGCCGTCGGGCCTCGCTCCGCCGTCGCCGTTCCGGCCGGCACTCCCACGATCGACACCCGGGGAATGAGCGTGCTGCCGGGACTCGCCGACATGCACGTGCACCTGATGATCGTCGGTCACGGGGACTACGAGCACTGGGACAAGACGTACCGGTCGCGCTGGCGCACCGAGATCATGCCGGCCGCGGCGAAGCAGCTCTTGAAAAGCGGCGTGACGTTCGCCCGCGACCTCGGCGCGATCTTGGAGGACATCCTCGACGTTCGCCGGCGGATCAATGCGGGCGAGATTCCCGGACCGCGCCTCTTCGTGTCCGGTCCCTTCATCCAGCACGCCCCGTATTTCGAATACGAGAAGGACTACCGCTGGGGCGTCTCCGGCGCCGCCGATGCCCGAGCCAAGGTCCAGAAGATCATCGACGCGGGCGTGGACCTGGTAAAGCTCATCGATCAGGACCAGATGACCGAGGAGGAGGTCAAAGCGGTGATCGACACGGCGCACAAGGCGGGCAAGCCGGTCGTCGCTCACGGCCATCGCGAAGACGAGATTCGCATCGGCCTGAAGTACGGCGTCGACTGCTTCGAGCACACCGGTCTCGCCACCGAGCCGGGCTATCCCGAAGACATCCTTCAGGGATTGCGCCGCCGCAATCAGACGTTGGGCTGGTGCCCGACGGTGGAAGGCCTCTTCCTCTCGGAATACACCGCCGACGTCTTTCCCGAGAGGCTGAACGATCCACGCTGGCAGGAAGATCTCGCGCCGGACGTCGTCAAGGACATCCGCGAGTCGCTGCGCGACATCTCCGGGCTTCCCTACTTTCAGCTCGTGCGCCGGCGGATTCCCACTCTCGCCAACAAGTTCCGGCAGCTTCGGGAGACCGGCGTGACGATGCTCGTCGGCACCGACTCCGGGATCCCGGGCAACTTCCACACCGACTCGACCTGGCGCGAGCTCGCCACGTGGGTCAAGCTCGGCATGACGCCGATGCAGGCGATCGCCGGCGCGACGCGTTGGCCGGCGGTGTGGTTGAAGCGGGAGAAGGACCTGGGAACGCTCGCGCCGGGCCGCTATGCCGACGTGATCGCCGTCCGGGGAGACGTGCTCTCGCACATCGACCTGCTCCAGAACGTGAACGTGGTCGTCAAAAATGGAGTGCGGGTCCGCTGAACCGCGTTTCCCTATCTGGAGGACGCCATGTCGGAGGAAAACAGGCCGGGATCGCCGCCGCCGCCGAACATCGTCGATGAGCTGCAGCAGCTCGGACAGTCCTTTTCCAGTCTGGGCCGCACTCTCTTTCGCGAAGGGGGCACGTTGACCGCCGAGCTGCTGAAGAGCCTGAGAGGGGTCGTCGACCGGGCGCGCGAAGAGATCGAACGAATGACGTCGGAAAAGAAATAGGGGCCGCCATGCAAAAGCAGATACGAGGAGCGTGCGCGCTCGCGATTCTCGCGGTTGCGGTGGGCTGCGCGTCCAAGCCGGCCACGCCGAATCCATCTCAGGCCGGCAAGGGTTCTCGCGTCGTGGACGCGGTCGTCGTCGACCGCCGGTACGAGCCGCCGACGAGCGGGTCGGGCTATCGCAGTTCGGGAACCTACTTTCTGTCGTTCGAGGCCCGGGACGGCGAGGCCACCGTGCATTATGAATTTCCCGTGACGCGTCAGCAATACAGCCACTACGCCGAGGGATCGCACGTCCAACTCATCATGTCCAACGACGAGCTGCGCGACATTCGCCCGGTTCCCTGAGGCGGGATCCTCGAAGAGACGCAAGTGAGCAAGTGAGCGGCGCTGCGGGCGGCTCGGCTCCCGGGCCATTTCCGGAGCCTCCGCGGCGCGCGGCTCGATGGACCGGGCTCGCCGCCGCCCTCTGCGCCGCGGCGATCCTCTTTTCCGGGCTGTCCCGCGGAATTCCCCGCGTCTACGACCTTCCCGACCATCTCGGGTACACGTATCAGGCGCTCCAGGCGTTCGAGCGAGGCGACTTCTACCCGCGCTGGCTCGCGAGCTTGAACGACGGTTTCGGAGAGGCGACGTTCGTTTTCTATCCGCCGGTTCTCCACTTCACGTCGGCCGCGCTCGCTGGCCTCTTCGGCGGAGACGTCCTGACGGGTCTCTATCTCGCGCTCCTCCTGTTCGCCGTGTTCGGCGGTCTCGGCATCTTTCGATTCGTGAACCGCGTCGCCGGTCCGGCC
>DATDNV010000269.1:0-8101 GCA_036518075.1 Thermoanaerobaculia bacterium | reverse complement strand
CTTGCGCCGCGTGCCCGACTCGAGCGAGCTCGCCCGGGAGTTCCGGTCGGGGATTCTCGATCCGAAGGCCCTGGCGGCGCGCGGCGAGCACGCGCGGCGATTCGTCGCTCAGGCCCGGGGCGCGGCACAGGCAACGGCGAAGCTCGTTCTCCCGCTCTCCCGCCCCGGAGTTCGGGAGAAAATGACCGCTCCGTGAGCCTTTCGCCCCTGTCCTCTCTATACGCGCGAATCCTCGAGGCCCGTGTCCGCCGAAAAGGGCCGGGGTGCCGGCTCGCTCATCCCGTAATCTCGGTCGGCAACATCACCATGGGAGGCACGGGAAAGACCCCCTTCGTCGCGTTCCTTGCCGCTCATTTTCATTCTCGAGGGTTGCGTCCAGCCATTCTGTCGCGCGGGTACGGTCGATCGTCTCGCGGGACGGTCCTCGTTTCGACCGGGGACGGAGCACTCGTCGGGGCGGACGAGGGCGGCGACGAGCCGGTCGAGCTGTCGCGGCGGCTGCCGGGAGTCGTCGTCGCCGTTGCCCGCAACCGCGTCGACGCCGCGGCCGAAGCGGTCCGCCAGGGCGCGAATCTCTTCCTGTTGGACGATGGATTCCAACACGTGGCAGTGGCCCGGGACGTCGACCTCGTGTTGCTGGACTCTGGCGACCCCTTCGGAGGAAGACGATTCCCCCCTCGAGGGAGACTGCGCGAGCCTCTCTCGGCGCTGCGACGAGCGGACGCGTTCGTCTTCACCCACGCCGAACCCGGCTTCCCGCGAGCGTCCGATCTCGACACCCTCGCGCGCGAAAACGCCCGTGCGCCCGTCTTCCACGCACGATTCAACTCCGAGAGCCTCGTGGATGAGAACGGCGCGCCGTTGGACGCGCGACGAATCGCACGAGAGCCGTTTCTCGCGGTCTGCGGAATCGCCGCACCCGCGTCTTTTCGCCGGTCCCTCGCGGAGCTCGGTCTCGATTCCTCGAAGATTCTGTCCTTCCGCGACCACCAGCGTTATCGGGATCGCCACCTGGAGGCCATCCGCCGCGCGGCTCGGCGCGTGGGTGCGTCCCGGGTCATCACGACCGAAAAAGATGCGGCCAAGCTGCGCGGCCGGTTGCAGCCGCTCGCGCTGTCGGCCGTTCGACGCCGGGTCGATGTCCTGGAACCAGGTTTCTTCTCCTTTCTCGAGTCTCGGCTGGCCATCGCAGGCGCCTCCCCGGCCGCGAGTCCCGCAGCCCGATGAGCGCCGAGTCGGAGTCTCGAGAGGAAGGGGCTGCCGAGCTCGAACCCGCCCCGGCTTCCCGAAAAAAGAGGTCCGCGATACGGAACCGGCTCGAGCACCTCGCTTTCTCGATCGGCTCCGGCGCGCTGCGGGCGCTGCCCGGCGGAGCCGCGTCCGCGGCCGGCCGGGGACTGGCGGGTCTCTACTTCGCTGTGGCCCGCTCCCGCGCCCGGATCCTGCGCAAGAACCTCGCTGCCGCGTTTCCCGAACGAACGCCGGCGGAAATCGAATGGACCGCGCGGGAGTGTGTCGCGAATTTCGGAAACACTCTCGTCGACTTTCTGGATACTCCCCGGCTCCGCCGGGAAGATCTTCTGCGCAGCGTCACGCTGGACGGAGAGGAGAACTTCGAGCAAGCGCGGCGGCGCGGAAAGGGAGTGTTTCTGCTTTCCGCCCACTTCGGAAGTTGGGAGCTGGGGGCCCTCCGCGCCGGCCTGATCGGAGACCCGATCTCTCCGGTCGTTCGTCCGCTCGACAATCCCCTGCTCGAAGCGGAGCTCACGCGCCGACGGACCCACTTTGGCAATTCCATCATCGCCAAGCACGACGCCGCGCGGGAGATCCTCCGCGCGATCCGTCAGAACCGGACCGTCGCGATCCTGATCGATCAGAACGTGATCATCGAGGAGGCGATCTTCGTTCCCTTCTTCGGCCGTCCCGCGGCGACGACCCCGTCGCTCGCTCTTCTGCAGCTCAAGACCGGAGCCGCCGTCGTCCCCGTCTTCACGTGGCCGGAAGGCGGGGGCCGGTATCGGCTCCGATTCGAGCCTCCGATCTTCGCCGAGGAGTTCGAGAAGCTTTCCCCGAACCGTTCCGAGCGCGTCCACGCGGCGACGGCTCGCTACATGGCGGTCACCGAAGCGGTGATCCGGCAGAAGCCGGCCGCCTGGTTCTGGATGCACAACCGGTGGCGGACGAGGCCGGGGGATTGAGCTTTCAGCCGTCAGCTCACAGCGATCAGCTGATTATGTCAGATCTGATATAATCGAATTCTTGAATTTCGGACTACGGACTACGGACTATAAAAGCTGAGAGCTAAAGCTGAAAGCTGAAAGCGACTCCCGCCTCGTCATTGCGCCGAACTGGATCGGCGACTCGGTCATGGCGATCCCCTTTCTGCGCGCGCTCAAACGCCGGTTTCCGGAAGATCGACTCGTCGTCCTCGCCCCGCGAGGACCCGCCGCGATCCTTCGCGCGGAGGCGAGCGTCGATGCGGTGCGAATCCGTCAGGGGCTCCTTGCGGATGCGGCGGCGCTGCGGCGGGAAAGACTGCGCGAAGCGTGGCTCCTGCCCAATTCTTTCCGGGCGGCTCTCGCCGCCTTCCTTGCGGGAGTTCCGGAACGCATCGGTTACGCCACCGATCGGCGGGAAAGACTTCTCACGCACGCGGTCTTGCCGCCGTCCCCGACAGGGCATCAGCTCCGGGACTACGACCGGTTGTTGCGCTCGCGGGACGTCGAGCCGAACTTCGATCCTCCGCGACTGACCCTCCCGGATGGCGCGCGGCGCCGGGCACTCGAGGTGATCGAGCGGGCGGGCCTCTCCGTCTCTCGTCTCGCGTTGCTTGCCCCGGGAGCCGCGTTCGGCCCGACCAAGCTGTGGCCGGCCGCCCGTTTCGGGCAGCTCGCCGACCGATTGCGCGATCAAGGCTTCGACTGCGGCTGCGCCATCGGTCCCGACGAGAGAGACCTGGCCGCTCGCGTCTCCGCCGCGGCGCGCGTGCCCGTGCCCGACCTTTCCTCCGACCTCGATCCGGTCGAGCTCGCGGCATTGATCGCGCGCGCCCGAGTTCTCATCAGCAACGACTCGGGGCCTGCGCATCTGGCGGGCGCAGTCGAAACACCGGCCGTGGTCTTCTTCGGACCGACCGATCCCGGACGAACCGCGCCGGTCGGTTCCCGGTCTCGAGTGCTCGACCGCTACGTCTTCTGTTCGCCCTGCTTTCTGAAAGAGTGCCCGTACGGGCACGAGTGCATGAAGGAGATTGGCGTGGAAGACGTCGTTCGGGTGATCGAGGAGGTTCTGGCCTGACTCGCTGTCATTCCGAGGAGCGTAGCGACGAGGAGACATCTGCACCGGCCTGCTTGCGCGGGCCAATTAAATTTTCTAACCGGTGGCCCTCCCGGCTCGCGCTCGGCTTTGGTCTAGAAAATTTCTGGCCGCCTGGTCTCGGAGCGACCGCCGCGGCCCGTTCCCTCGCGCAGCCTGTCCCGAACAGGACGGGCGACTCGAAGCGGTAAGAGTAGATCCCTCGCTTCGCTCGGGATGACAAAGAAGGGGTGAGGGGCTCGGGATGACGCGGCCGTAGGCCGCGTCATTTGAGTTCTGAGTTCCAGTACGCGACGTCGAGGAAGTTCCGCCACGCCGGATGGTATCGGCCGCCGCCGAAGTGGCCGACCGGATGCCAACGCGGACGCTTGGGCGGCGCGACCAGCTTCATCGACGCCTCTTGAGGCGTTCGGTTGCCCTTCTTCACGTTGCAACCCAGGCAAGCGCAGACGACGTTCTCCCAGGACGAATGCCCGCCGCGAGACAACGGGATGACGTGGTCCAGAGACAGCTCCGAAGACGGAAACTTGTGGCCGCAGTACTGGCAGCGGTTTCCGTCGCGAATATAGATGTTGTGGCGCGAGAACTTGACCTCCTGCCGCGGCAGCCGGTCGAAGTCCTTCAAGGCGATGACTCGCGGGATCCGAATCGCCATCGAAGAGGTCAGGACCACCTCGTCCTGAGGCTGCGGAGGGATGTCGCACCAGTTTTCCCACTCGTAGGTGGAGTAATCGGGCAGAACCGCCCGCACGTGCCCCTTGTAGAAGAGGGTGAACGCCTTCCGAACGGAGGTCACCTGGACCGCCTGGAAGACGCGATTCAGGACGAGAACGTGAGAATCCAGCATCAGCTTCTCCGAAGCCGCGTCATTATAATCCGTACGGTTTGAAGACTCTGCGAACCGGACTGTCCTGGTGACGCGGGGCGTTTCGCGAGAGCGGCTGCTCGCGCTGGTCTCCTCCTTCAGGGGCCGCCGGCTGGTCGTGGCCGGGGACTATGTGCTCGATCGGTTCATCTACGGCCATCCCAAGCGCGTAAGCCGCGAGGCGCCCGTCCTGATCTTGAGATTCTGGAAGGAAGAGAGTCTCCCGGGCGGCGCCGGAAACACGGCCGCCAACGTCGCCTCGCTGGGCGGCGTCCCCGTGCCCGTCGGCGCGGTGGGAGACGACGACTGGGGACGAACGCTCGTCCGAATCCTCCGCGAACGAGGCATCGACACGACGCACGTGCAGACGATCCCGGGTTACACGACACCGACGAAGTCGCGAATCCTCGGGGGCGGCCCCCACTCGATCAAGCAGCAGATCGTTCGCTACGACCGGGAGGACCAGCTCCCGCAGTCGAACGAAATTCGAGGAGCGATCCAACGACATCTACGGGAAGCCGGAACCGGCGCTCAGGCGGCCATTCTTTCCGACTACGGCTACGGCTCCGTGTGGGCGGGAGCGGCGGCGACCTTGCGGTCTGCGCTGGACAAAGGAGCCCCGGTGCTCGTCGACTCGCGGCACGGCCTGCGCGAGTTCGCGGGAGTCGACGCGGTCACGCCCAACGAAGAGGAGCTGGAGGAGGTCGCCGGACGGCCGTTCGGCGACTCCGTCGATGCGCTCGCCGCCGCGGCGGAATTGCTGATGAACACGATCGCCTGTCCCATCGTGCTCGTGACGCGGGGATCCCGAGGAATGGCTCTCTTCGAACGCGGGGCCGCCGGACCGACGCTCATTCCGGTCCACGGAACCGACCAGGTCGCGGACGTGACCGGCGCCGGCGACACCGTGCTCGCGACGTTCTCGCTCTCGCTCGCCTCGGGAGCGACGCCGCTCGAGGCCGCGCACCTGGCCAATTTCGCTGGAGGCGTGGTTGTCATGAAGATGGGAACCGCGGTCGTGAGTCCCGACGAACTGCGGGAGGCGATCGCCTCTCACCGGGCGATTCCTTCTTGACCGCGCGCGAGCGCCTTCGCGGAGATACCCGGCTCTGCTCGCCTCGATGTCATTTTTCAAGACGCTGTTCAAGGCACGGCGCCGGTCCGCTTCCCTTGGAGGCACGCTCCGGCCGGTCCTCATCAGGCGATGCCGGGCCGTCGCTGGTCGCTCGGTCGCAGAATCCGCAATGCTCAAGATTGAGCCGAGCGTGCTCCCTCGCTCATCGCCTCCCGCGGGAAGCGACCGCTCGCCGAGCTGACTCCGCCGCCGAGAATCGGAGAGCGAGGGCGGGTGACGCCGGACGAAGGCCTCGCGTGCGCGCGGAGGGACTCTCCCTCGGCCAACAGGCGTCACCAGGCCGCAGCGCCGCACGCGAGGTGGCCGGCGGCAGGACCCGCCCGGCTTCTTCACCGACGAAAAAAACTGTTGGGAAACGGCGCTAGATCGATGCCCGCATCCAAGATCCTGTCGAGACCGGAGCTGATCGAGACCGCCGCTCGACGTCGAAAAGGCGGGAAGAGAATCGTCTTCGCCAACGGCGCCTTCGATCTTCTGCACGCGGGCCACGTGCGCTATCTCGAAGCGGCGAAGGCGGAGGGAGACTGGCTCGCCGTGGGCGTCAACTCCGACGCGTCGGTTCGCCGCTCCAAAGGGCCGGCCCGGCCGGTCGTGCCGGGGTCCGAGCGAATCGAGATCGTCGCCGCTCTCGGCTGCGTCGACGCGGTCTGCCTGTTCGAAGAGGATTCTCCCGCGGCCCTGATCGCCGAGCTCCGGCCCGACGTTCACGCGAAAGGGACCGACTACACACCGGAATCGGTCCCGGAGAAAAAGGTCGTCGCTTCCTACGGGGGACGCACCGCGATCGTGGGCGATCCGAAGGATCACGCCACGACCGACCTCATCGAAAGGATCCGGCGCGCCGGCGCCCGACCCGCCCGGACTTCGCCTCGGCGGAAATCCAAGGCACACCGCTGAAGGGAAGGTGCGCGTGCGACTTCTCATCGTCCGTCTCTCCGCGATGGGCGACATCATCCACTCCCTGCCCCTCGCCGAGAACGCCCGCCGCGCCGGTGTCGAAGTCGGCTGGTTGATCGAATCGGCGTACGCCGGGCTGCTCGAAGGGAACCCTTCTGTCGCGCGGGTCTTTCCCGCATCCACGAAGCGTTGGCGGCGCCAGCCGTTTCGATCCGAGTCGGTCCGGGGCATCCGGGAGCTCGCGCGGGATCTTCGCGAATTCGCCCCCGACGTCGCCATCGACGCTCAGGGGCTCTGGAAGTCGGCGCTTCTCGCGGGCCTCGTCAAGGCCCCGCTCGTCGGGTTTGCCGGCCGCGACCGCCGCGAGTCGAGCTCCGGCGCGTTGATCGATCGCCCGGTGCGGATCACACCGGAGGCCGTGCACGTCGTCGATCAGAACCTGCTTCTGCTCGGACCCCTGGGCATCCCGGTCCTCGCGCGCGCCCCGGATGCGCGTTATCTGCTCGCGACGCCCAGACCCGAAGCCGAGGCGTTCCTCAGAAACCAGCGAGGCCCATTCGCCATCTATCATCCCGGCTCCGCCCGGGCAAAGAAGACCTGGGGCGAGGAGCCGTTCGCAGGGCTCGCGCGGCGACTCGGAAAGGAGCGCGGACTCTCGTCGGTCATTTCCTGGGGGCCGGGAGACGAGAGCCGGGCTGAGCGGCTCGCCTCTCTTCTGCCCGACAGCGCCTCCCTCCCGCGCCTCGACCTGCCCGGGCTGGCTCAAGTCATCGCGCGATGTACCATCTTCATCGCGGGCGATACCGGCCCGGTGCACATGGCGGATGCTCTCGGCAAACCGGCGCTCGCTCTGTTCGGTCCCCGCGCCGGCCCACGCAACGTGCCGCGCCGTAATCGGCCCTATCACGGATGGTTCGTACAGGTGGACGATGAAGGCGGAGTCGAATCGGTGGTCGAGCAGGCGAAGAAGATCCTGGACGGACAGCCGGGAAATCGCGTCGACGACCGGCTGGGAACGAAATGAATCGTCGTGAGGTTACCTTCGGACGTTGAGGCGCTTTCGCCGTTTCCTGCGGATCCTGCCCATCCTTCTGCCGGCGCTCGTCGGCCTCTCCCCCGCTCCCCAGACGGAGCCTCCCGCTTTCCTCGGAGAAAGACTGGTGTTCGCAATGACGATCCTGGGGATCGCGGGCGGAGAGCTCACGCTCTCGGCCGAAAGCACCGAGCTCGCCGGAAAGCCCGTGTACAAGTTCGAGCTCTCGGCTCTGTCCAACGATTTCCTCTCGAAATTTTTTCTCGTGCGCGAGTACATGGTCTCCTGGGTCGATCCGGCGATGTTCCGGTCGATCCGCTTCGAGAAGCATTCGGTCGAGGGACGGCGCGTTCGAGACGAACAGACCGAATTCGATTATGAGAACGACGCGGTCACCATCGACGGCGTTTCGCGTCCGCTCATGGATGCGACGCTCGACACGCTGTCCTCCGTCTACTATCTGCGCACGGTCAGCCTCTCTACCCACGAGAAACCGATCGAGCTTCGCGTCGTCTCGCGAGAAATCGACACGCTTCACATCGACGTACAGGGGAAGGAGAGCGTGACCACTCCGGCCGGAGTGTTCCGAACGATCCGCGTGGAGCCCAAGAGCGACGGAACGCACCTTCTCGGCAAAAATCTCGTTCTCTGGCTGACCGACGACGACCGGCGGGTGCCGGTCCAGCTCAAGTCCAAGCTCAAAGTGGGGACGCTCTTTGGCAAGCTCAAATCGATCGAGCACGTCCACTCGCCGACGAGCGCGGAGAGCCGATCGCCGACTCCCACCCGACCGGTTTCCGCCTCCGGCTGTTGACTGCACCGCTCCAGGGCCTTACGATTCCGACAACCCCATGGC
>DATDNV010000268.1:0-2242 GCA_036518075.1 Thermoanaerobaculia bacterium | reverse complement strand
GCCCGCGTTGCCGAAGGTCTCGTAGAGGCGGCTCACGCCATTGTGGGTCGCGGCGATGAACATCAGGTAGCCGGGGGTCCAGGTGTCGAAATCTCCGTGCGTGAAGACGCCGGGCATTCCGAACCGCGTCATGTCCTGGATGTTCTGCCAGGCCAGAAGCTCCCACTCGTTGGTCAGGATCGGATCGACCCAGGCGTTGAAGGGGCCGTCGCCCGCCGTGTTGTCGTAGAGATAGGGCACCGACTCGTGCAGGTCGTGGAGGACCTGCGCCTTCGAGTCGACGAAGTTCGCGAGCACGTTGCGGGTCAGCTTCAGGGTCATCCCCATCGCGTCGCGGTTGTTGTCGTGCGCGACGTAGTGGCCCCAGTAGACGAGCGGCGGATAGTTCTCCTTGGGATGCGCGAGGTGCCACCTGTAGATGTCCACCATGCGGTCGCGGCCGTCGACTTCGACGACCGGTGTGATCATCGTGATCACGTTGTCGCGGATCTCGCGGATGTAGGGACTCTCGTCCACCGCCAGCCGGTAAGCGAGCTCCATGAGCGCGGTCGGAGCCCCGGTCTCCGGTGAGTGGATCGTGCCGGTGATGTAGTAGATCGGCGTCGAGGCGGCGACGAGCTTGTCCGCTTCGGCGTCGTCGAGGTGAATCGTTCGTGGATCGGCGAGCTTTGCGAGGCGCTCGCGGTTCTCTTCCAGCTTCGCGAGAAGAGCCTCGGAGGCGATCGTGACGGCGATCATCTCGCGCCCTTCTTCGGTCGTTCCAATCGAACGCACGCGCACCCGCGGCGAGGCCTCGGCGAGCATTCGCATGTATCGGTAGACGTCCGCGGAATAGGGGAGGATGCCTGGCGCTCCCGCGACGTCGCCGAGCACGGTTTTGGGCGTCGGGACTGTCTTCGAAGCAGGCAGGTAGTCGACGAGGGGCGACAGGAAGTAAGGCGCCGTCGTGTACTCGGCGATTTTCTTCGAGTACTCCTCGTCCACTGGCTGAGCGGGATCGCGGGCGGGCGGGGTCTCGGCTGTGAGCGCTGCCGCGACTATCAGCAGACTGGCCGCAAGAACTTTCATCGGTAACCTCTTTGGCATTACTTCAAGAGGACGTAGGTGGTAGGACGTAGGACGCAGGGATCCCAAGGCTCGACCCACCTCCTTCGTCCTCAGTCCTGCACTACGGAAAGATCCCGCGTGTCCTGGTCGTCTCCTCGACCCGGCCGACGGCGAGAATCAGGGCTCCCGTTCGCAGATCCGTGTCGTGCTTATGGGCGGCCGCCTCGACATCGGCATACGCCCTTCGGATCGTCCGTTGGAGCTGCGTTCGGACCATCTCCGGGTCCCAGAAAAAGGAGTACAGGTCCTGGACCCACTCGAAATAGGAGACGGTCACGCCGCCGGCGTTGGCGAGAATGTCGGGGATGACGACGATCCCCTTTTTGCGCAGGATGTCGTCGGCGTCGGGCGTCGTCGGGCCGTTGGCGGCCTCGGCGACGATCTTGGCCTTGATGCGAGAGGCATTCCGCCGCGTGATGACGGCCTCGAGCGCCGCAGGCACGAGGATGTCCACGGGAAGCTCCAGGAGATCTTCATTCGAGATCTTTTCGCCGCGGGCCGCCGCGACCGTCCCCTTCTTGTCCTTGGCCGCGATGACGGAGGCGATGTCGAGTCCTTTCTTGTCGTAGATGCCCCCGCGCGAATCGGAGACGGCGACGATGCGCGCGCCGGCCTCGTCGAGAAAGCGGGCGACGTGCATGCCGGCGTTGCCGAATCCCTGGACCGCGGCGGTCGCGCTCTTGAGAGAAAGCCCCTGCCGCTTGGCCGCTTCCTCGATCGCGACAAAGCACCCCTCCGCGGTCGCCTCGTTGCGGCCCGCGGAGCCGCCCAGCGCCAGCGGCTTTCCGGTGACGACGCCGAGCGTGGAATACCCCTTCGTCATCGAGAAGGTGTCCATCATCCAGGCCATCGTCTGGGAATTCGTGTAGACGTCGGGAGCAGGGATGTCGCGATCGGGCCCGAGCACGATCGAGATCTCCGAGGTATAGCGGCGAGTCATCCGCTCGTTCTCCCCAGGCGAGATCGCTTTGGGGTCGACCGTGATGCCGCCCTTGGCTCCGCCAAAGGGAATGCTGACGACGGCGCACTTCCAGGTCATCCACATCGCGAGCGCCTTGACCTCATCGAGGGTCACGCCGGGGTGATATCGGATGCCGCCTTTGGAGGGTCCCCTCGCGATGGAGTGCTGAACGCG
>DATDNV010000267.1:0-2085 GCA_036518075.1 Thermoanaerobaculia bacterium | reverse complement strand
GCAAATCTGGATTGCCGAGCATCTCGAGACCAGACTGTCCGTCGAAGATCTCGCCGATCGGATGGCGATGAGCGTCCGGAACTTCGAGCGCGTATTCACGCGAGAGGTCGGCACGACCCCGTCCCAGTACGTCCTGCAGACGCGAGTCGAGGCGGCGCGCCGGCAGCTCGAGCGCACCGATCGCGGCCTCAAAAAGGTCGCCTCGGCGGTCGGGTTCGGCAGCATCGACGGGATGCGGCGCGCCTTCGTCCGGTTGCTCGGGATCACCCCCAGCCGATATCGCGAGCTCGCTGAGCAGTAGTCGCGCCTCGACTGCTCGCCGGTAGAGAGCAGATCCCTCGCTTCGCTCGGGATGACATAGAAAGCGAGCTCGCGATGAGCCGGAAAGAGCGGCTCGGGATGACGTGGGCAGTAGTGTCGTTCCGAGGAGAGAAGTGACTCCTGTCATTCCGAGAAGCGAAGCGACGAGGAATCTGCTCCGGTCGAGATGAGTCGGCGGGTCGTCCCGCCTCGACCACCGCCCTCGATCCGGCTCTCTAATCGAGAGCTGATCGGGCGATAGAATCCCGTCACCAAAAGAGATGCCGCTTTCGGCGGGCGCTCGCCTCGGTCCTTACGAGATACTCGCGCCGCTCGGCGCAGGAGGGATGGGAGAAGTCTACCGAGCGAAAGATCCCAGACTCGGCCGCGACGTGGCGATCAAGGTCTTGCCGGCGTCTTTCTCGAAGGACCCGGACCGGTTGAAGCGCTTCGAGCAGGAAGCTCGATCGGCCGGCATTCTCAATCACCCCAACGTCACGATCGTTTACGACGTCGGCCAGCACGACGGGGCGCCGTACGTCGTTCAGGAACTTCTCGAAGGCGAGACATTGCGCTCGGAGCTCTCAGGCGGACGTTTCTCTTCGCGCAAGGCGATCGACTACGCCATTCAGATTTCTCAAGGTCTGGCCGCCGCGCACGAGAAGAGCATCGTCCATCGAGATCTCAAACCCGAGAACCTTTTCGTCACGAGGGAAGGCCGCGTCAAGATCCTCGACTTCGGACTGGCCAAGCTGATCCACGTCGAGGGCTCTGCGAGCGCGTCCAATCTGCCGACGGCGACCGAGCCGGGCATCGTCATGGGGACGCTCGGCTACATCTCGCCTGAGCAGATCAAGAATGACCCCGCTGACGGCCGAAGCGACATCTTCGCTCTAGGCGCGATTCTCTACGAGATGCTTTCGGGCCAGCGCGCTTTCCGAGGCGATTCGACCGCGGAGATCATGGTCACGATCCTCAAAGAGGATCCGTCGGACCTCTCCCTCACTAACCAGAACGTCAACCCCGGGCTCGAACGCCTCGTGCGCCACTGTCTCGAGAAAAATCCCGAGCGTCGGTTCCAGTCAGCCAGGGATCTTGCGTACGACCTCGAGACCTTGTCGACGGTCTCGGGAACCGCGCCGGCGATTCCTCGCGGCGCGCCTTCGCGGCGATGGCGCAAGCCGCTCGCCGCCGCAGCGCTGCTCCTACTCGGCGTTCTCGCCGGCTGGAGTCTCCACACGTTCGGGAAGAAACCACCGGCTCCTTCCTACAAGCGCCTCACTTTCCGGCGCGGCACCGTGTTCACGGCAAGATTCACCCCCGACGGCCAGACTGTTGTCTACAGCGGCGCGTGGGAAGGTGAGCCGGCGCGAATCTTCGCGACCCGAGCCGGCAGTCTCGAGTCGCGCGCCCTGCAACTGGCCGACGCCAGGGTCCTGGCCGTTTCCCAGACCGGCGAGCTCGCGATCCAGCTCGGGCGTCAGACGGTCTGGGAAAGTATCGGTACGCTGGCTCGCGTGCCGCTCGATGGAGGCGCCCCTCGGGAACTCCTCGAGAATGTCGTGGCGGCGGACTGGTCGCCGGACGGGCGCGAGCTCGCGGTCGTGCACCGGGTCGACGCAAATGACCGGCTCGAGTTTCCCATCGGAAAGATCCTCTACGAGTCCGCGGAGGGCATCCAGTCAGTTCGTTTTTCCCCTCGGGGCGACCGGCTCGCCATCAGCCAGGATGACAACTCGATCGTCAGCATCGACCTATCAGGCAAGGCGACGGTCCTTTCGAAAG
>DATDNV010000266.1:0-3443 GCA_036518075.1 Thermoanaerobaculia bacterium | reverse complement strand
TGCTCCGCGAGCCGCTCGCGCTCGCGCCGCTCGGAAAGCCGCGACAGGAGAAGACGGACGCGCGCCTCCGACACCGGCCGCCACACCCAGTCCGCGGCGCCGCGGGCCATCGCTTCGACGGCGTCATCGAGCCGGCCCTGGTCCACGAGGGCGTAGCAGGCGCGTCCTCCGTCCAGGCCGGCCTCTGCCAGAAAAGACCAGTCCTCTTCCTGATCGGGCCCGAGGGCGAGCACGACGACGTCGGGCCGGAAATCGGACAGGTGCCGCCGGCCTTCCGAAACAGTCTCGAAGCTGCGGACCTGTTCCCCGGAGGCCTGGAACGCTCGCCGTAGCTCGTCGCGAGACTGCGCGTCTGGATCGATGATCAGGGTCTTCATCGCACAGTCACCGGCAGCCATTCTAGCAGCCCGCCGGCATCGGCCCCCTGGCGGGAGACGACGGGTTGGATCGGATTCGGGCGCCTGCGGCCGGGGATTCGTCAGTCCGGCCGTCGCACCGGGATGCCGAGCGAAGGCCACAGAAGATCGATTCGTTTCCGAACTTCGGGAGACATGAGGATCTCGTCCGGCCATCGCCGGTCAAACCCTTCGCCGGCCCATTTGCGGGTCGCGTCGATGCCCATCTTGCTTCCGTAGCACGGCAGCCGCGATGAGAAGTCCAGCTCGTCGACCGGTCCGTGAACGAATTCGATGTCTCTCTCCGGGTCGATCGCCGTGAGCGCTCGCCAGAGAAGCTCTCCCCCGCCCCGGACGTCGACTTCCTTGTCGACGACGACGATCGTCTTGGTGAACATCATCTGTCCGGTTCCCCAGATCGCATTCATCGTCTTGCGCGCATGTCCGGGAAACCGCTTGTCGATCGAGACGATCATCAGGTTGTGGAAGATTCCCTCGACGGGCATGTGCAGATCCACGATCTCCGGAATCGTCTTGCGGATGATGGGGAGAAAGAGCCGGCCCACCGCCTCTCCCATGAACCCGTCTTCCATCGGCGGGCGGCCGACGATCGTCGTGAGATAGACCGGCTCTCTACGGCGCGTGACGGCGGTGACGTGAAAGATCGGAAAGTCGTCGTCCAACGAATAGAACCCGGTGTGGTCCCCGAATGGGCCCTCACGTCGCCGTTCGCCGGGATCGACGTAGCCCTCGAGCACGATCTCCGCTTCGGCGGGAACCGAAAGGTCCACCGTCTTTCCGGCGACGAGCGGGACGCTCTCACCGCGGAGAAATCCGGCGAACAGAAACTCCGAAAGGCCGGGCGGCAGCGGAGCGATCGCGGAAAAGACCGTCGCCGGATCGCAACCGATCGCGACCGCCACCTCCATCCGCTTGCCCTCTTTTTCATACCCTCTCGCCTGACCCGCGCCGTCCTTGTGCTTTTGCCAGTGCATCCCGGTCGTGCGCCGGTCGAACACCTGCATCCGGTACATGCCCACGTTGGTCTTCCCGGTCACCGGATCGCGCGTGATCACGAGAGGCATCGTGATGAACGGACCCGCGTCCTGAGGCCAGCAGGTCAGCACCGGCAGCGTCCCGAGATTCACCGCGTCGCCGGTCTCGACCACCTCCTGGCATGCTCCGGATCGCACCGTTTTCGGGAACACCGATGCGAGCTCCGTGATCTTCGGGAGCGCCTTGATCTTGTCGAGCAATCCATCGGGCGGCTTCGGATCGAGAAAGAACTCGAGGCGCTCGTCCCACTCGGCATAAGAGGACAGCCCGAGCGCCCGCCGCATCCGGTCGGCGGACGCAAAGAGATTGATCGCGACCGGGATCGTCGAGCCCGCGACACGCTCGAAGAGGAGGGCCGGGCCGCCTCCCTTGACCGACCGGTCGGCGATCTCCGAAATCTCCAGCTTCGGAGAAACCTCGGTTCGGACGCGCACGAGATCCCCGTCCTTCTCGAGCGCGTCGAGGAACTGGCCGAGATTACGAAAGGTCATTGCGGGCAGAGTCTAGCCCGCATTCGCGCGCGATCCGGAGGGTCGGTCGGACTGGCCTGCCCTCCCCGTTTCTGGAATAATGGTATCGACGAGACCGTTCGTGCCTGCGATGCGCTCTCTCCTCATCGGCTTGGCGGTCCTGGCGTTAAGCGCTGAGGTCGCCAGAGCCGAGGATCCGGCCTTCCCAGACCTCGAGTTCGCCGGCGCCGACGGCGGCGCGGTGCGCCTCTCGCAGCTCAAGGGAAACGTCGTTCTGTTGAATGTCTGGGCAACCTGGTGCGGTCCCTGCCGCATGGAGCTGCCGGTCGTTCAGAGAATCTACGACAAGTACAGTGACCGTAATTTCATGGTCCTGGCGATCAACGTGGACGCCGACCGCCAACGAGTGGCGCCGTTCATGAAGCGGTACAACCTCTCGCTGCCGGTGTACTTCGCGGCGCCGGAAGACGCCGGACAGATGACGACGGAGGGAATTCCGACGACCTACCTGATCTCAGCCGACCGCCACCTGCTGCACAAGCAGGTCGGCTTTTCACCCGCCGTCGAGGACAACTGGAAAGTCCTCATCGAGAAGAACCTCAAGGCTCGTAAACCCGCCCACTGAGTCGTGAGTCCAATACCCAGGAGGAGGAGCGTCGCCGCGACGTGTCGTCGGGGCTTCCCCTTTGCTCCGCAATTTTCCGGAGGTCCGCGATCATGAAATCCCGAGTGGCTTGGCTGTTCGTCATCGCGCTCTGCGCCGCTTCCGCCGCCTCCGCGCAGGTTCGCCGCGGGACGTTCGAGATCACCCCTTTCGCCGGTTACCTGTGGGGGGGCCATTTCGACGCCGGATCGAACGCGCTCTTTCAACAGCGCGTCGACGTCGAGGACCACTTGGACTATGGCGTCGGCGTCGGGTACTTCTGGACCAGTTTGAACGAGTTCGAGTTCCGCTGGTCGGAATCACGAACCCACTTCGTCAACTCCAACGGCAGCCCCGTGTTCGGACCCTCCGGCCAGGAGCTGGCCGATCTCGACATCGACTACTACATGGGATATTGGACGCTCAATTTCGGACACCAGCGTGCCGTTCCGTACTTCACGTTCGGCGCCGGCGCCGCCGTCCTCAATCCCGGGCAACGGACTGACATCCCGTGTCCCACCACGGGATGCGTCGAGCCATCGTCGGCGACGCGCTTCACCGCATCGATGGGCGGCGGAGTGAAGCTGTACGTGAACCGGAACTTCGGCTTCAAGTTCGACGGCCGCTTCTACGACACTTATCTGAACTCGCACAACTGCCGGACGTTCAACAACGGGAACACGTTCTGCTCGGACAACCACTCCTCGTGGCTCCTCAACGGCGAAGCGACCGGAGGGCTGGTTATTTCTTTCTGAAGGCCGCTGCGCGTGCGATCGTGAAAGCACGGGCGAGCACCCTTTTGGAAATACCGGGCCCGCTCTCGGGCCTGGTCCAGAAAATTTAATTGGCCGCGAAGCGGCCGGTACGGATAGTCAGTTC
>DATDNV010000265.1:0-8239 GCA_036518075.1 Thermoanaerobaculia bacterium | reverse complement strand
CCGGCGCGGGAATCTCCTCCGTCCGCAGCTCGAAAAGAAAATCGAGGCGGCTCATCGCGTCAACGCTCGACGGCGAATCGAGCCGAAGACGTGATCACGCGCTGTCGAGCGCCGTTCCCGCTTCAAGCTCGCCTCCCGTCGCCGCTTCTCGGGCTTCGGCGAATCAAACGGTCGCCGTCTCCGGCACCGATTGAGCGCGACCGATCCTCGATCCCTTCTGAACGAAGGCCTCGGCGCAGGCGCAGGCCAGATCGCGCACGCGGCGAATCAGGCCCACGCGGTCGGTGGCCGAGACCGCTCCGCGCGCGTCGAGGATGTTGAACTGGTGCGAGCAGGCGAGCGTCGCCTCGTAGGCGGGAATCACGAGGCCCGCGTCGAGCGCCCGGCGCGCCTCCGCCTCGTAGCGGTCGAGAAGCAGCGCTGCGAGCGCCACGTCGGCCGTCTCGAATGCGTATTTCGAGAGCTCGACCTCTTCGTCCCGGCGCACCTCTCCATAAGTCAGCGACTCGTTCCACATCACGTCGTAGATCGAGTTCACTTTCGAGAGAAACATCGCGATGCGCTCGAGGCCGTACGTGATCTCGGCCGTGATCGGCGACAGATCGATCCCTCCCGCCTGCTGGAAGTAGGTGAACTGCGTGATTTCCATCCCGTCCATGAGCACTTGCCAGCCGACTCCCCAGGCTCCCAGCGTCGGCGACTCCCAGTTGTCCTCCTCGAACCGGATGTCGTGATCGGCGGCGACGATCCCGAGACGCTCGAGGCTCGCGAGATAGATCTTCTGGACGTCGTCGGGAGAGGGCTTGAGGACGACCTGCAGCTGAAGGTGTTTTCCGAGACGAAACGGATTTTCGCCGTAACGGCCGTCCGCGGGCCGCCGCGACGGCTGCACGTAGGCGCATCGCCAGGGATCGGGGCCCAGAACGCGAAGAAACGTCGCCGGATGCATCGTCCCCGCGCCCATCGGCAGATCGTACGGCTGCTCGATCAGGCAGCCCTGCTCCGCCCAGAAGCCCGTCAGCTCCGCTATCAGCTTCTGCAGTGTGAGCATTTGCATTCAGTCTAACCCAGCACCTGCGCGAGCACCCGTTGCGACTTGAGCTCGTGCCCCAGGAAATGCCGCCGCGCGCGGCGCGCGACGTCGGAGATCTCGGAAAGTCCTGGCGGCCGCGACCGCGGATCGAGCGGCGACGACAGAATCGAGCGAAGACTGCGGCGCGCTCCCGGCGACAAGCGCACCGCGGCCCCGGAACGGCACTCGGATCCGACGAAACCTGGACGTTGCTCCTCGAAGAAAGAAGGCTCGCTCGCCTCCAGCGTTCGGCCGCACGCGGCGCATTCCGACGGCGGCGCCCAGAGGCCGGAGAGCTTCAGAACCCAGACGTCGAAGTAGGCGGACACGCTCTCCGGAGCGCCGCCAGCGAAGAGCGCATCCATGACGTGGCGGGCGAGCCGGAAGAACGGCTCGGCCGGATCGGAGTCCGAGACGAACGTCTGCAGGCTCTCGGCGAACGCCGAGAGCAGCAATGCGCTCTCGAGCCGTCGCGAGATGGGAAAGGACGAGCGAATCACGTCCATCGAACGGATCGTCGCGAGCTCCCGCCCCTCCTTCTCGGAGTACAGGACATGCACCTCGCTCATCGGCTCGAGCGCGCCGCCGAAAGGACTGCGCGGGCTTCCCACTCCGTGCGCGACCCCGCGCTTCTTTCCCGCGTCGCGCGTCAGGAAAGACACCACGCGATCCTTCTCTCGGAGCGGATAGGTCGCGAGAACGAATGCCTCGGAGGATTGCGGGCGCACGTCACGATTATCATCGGGGCGAGGGCCGGTTCGATCCGGCTGGACATGACCGTCTGGCATTGCAAGATCCGAATATTATTCGGATGAATTAATTAATAGCCATATTAAATATGGAAAAACGCATCGATCACGGAATTCCAAAAGGCGTTGTCGTCCTGGGCTGGGTATCGCTGCTGACCGACGCCGCCTCGGAGATGATTTATCCGCTGCTTCCCGACTTCCTGACTCGGGTTCTGGGAGCCGGTCCCGCTGCGCTCGGTCTCATCGAAGGAGCCGCCGAGTCGGCCGCCTCGCTGACCAAGATGCTGTCCGGCTGGTGGTCGGATCGGACCGGCAGGCGCAAACCGCTCGTCGTCGCCGGTTACACCCTCGCCGGCGTCGTCCGGCCGCTCGTCGCGATCGCGACCACATGGTGGCAAGTGCTCGCGATCCGGTTCACCGATCGAGTGGGAAAGGGTCTGCGCACTTCGCCGCGCGACGCCCTGATCGCCGGGCTCGTGCCGCCGGAGCGCCGGGGTCGCGCGTACGGACTCCAGCGCGCCATGGACAACGCCGGGGCCCTCGTGGGTCCCATTCTCGCAGCGCTGATCCTGAAGTTCTGGATCCACGACGAGCGGACCGTCTTCTTAGTCGCGTTCGTGCCGGGTCTCGCGGCCGTCTGGCTCCTGATCGCCCGAGTTCCGGAGGCGAGGCCGGCTCCGAAAGCGGCCGTCCCGAGGCGGCCGGCCACCGAAACCGAGTCTCTCCCCTCGGGATTCTGGGTCGCAGTCGGTCTCTTCGTTCTTTTCACGCTCGCGAACTCGACCGACGCGTTTCTGTTGCTGCGCGCGAGGCAGGCCGGCGTCGAGCTGTGGCAGCTGCCTCTTCTCTGGGCGTTCTTCAACGGTGCGAAGGCGGCGGTTGGCGTCCCGGGCGGTGCGCTCGCGGACCGGATCGGCCGTCTTCCGGCCCTGGCCCTGGGATGGCTGGTTTACGCGGCGGCCTACGTCGGCTTCGCCTTCGTCGAAGCGCCGCTCGCGGTCTGGGCGCTCTTCGCCGTTTACGCCATGTTCTATTCGTTGACGGAAGGAGCCGAGCGGGCGCTCGTCGCCGACCTCGTACCCCGAAGTCTCACCGGCCGCGCGTTCGGGTTCTTTCATGCCGGCGTCGGAATTGCGGCACTCCCCGCGTCGCTGCTCTTCGGGATCGGCTGGAAAGTCTTCGGGCCCCGAAATATCTTCCTGATCGGCGCGGCGCTCGCGCTGATCGCGACCGCCCTGCTCCTGATGCTGCGAAAGCGGATCCGCGTGGCGTAGCGCGCGGAGGGCGCGTGATGAAAAACAAGAAGAGACCGAAACGGACCCGTCGGAGGTCCCCGGCCAGTTCGGGAGCTCGAATTCCTCTTCCCGCCAAGACCGAGAAGCGGCACGGCGACCGCACGAAATACGACCGGAGCCGCGAGAAAGAGAGACTCCGCGCCGAACAGAACCGCTTGCCGGCGGAGAGGGATCGAAATGGGAACTGATACCATTTGACGGATGGGACCGGTCTGGCGATTGATCCGAGGCGAGAAGGACCAGTGCGACCGCTGCGGCCGGGAAATACTGGATTTTCCCGCGGTCGGCCGCGTCGTCGACTTCCAGTTCCGGCCGGAGGAAAAGTATTGCTGGGACTGCTATCGATACATCCATCCCTTCGTCGATGAGGTCGCTCCGGAGTCGGCGGAGCCGTTTCAGCCGGTGACCCGCCCCGCGATTCCGTGACCGACACCGGGTCCCTCCGCTCCGATCTCGCGCCCCTGGCCGAGAAGGCTCTCGCCGGCGAGCGGCTCTCCTTCGAGGACGGCGTGTGTCTCTTCCAGACCCGGGACTTTCTCGGCCTGGGGCGGCTCGCCAATGCCGTGCGGGAGCGACGGCACGGGAACCGCGCGTACTACAACGTCAACCGGTACCTGAATCCCACCAACCTGTGCTGGGTCGACTGCGCTCTCTGCGCCTGGGCCAAGAAGGTCAACGAGCCCGGAGGCTACGAGCTCGCGATCTCGGAGTGTGTGGAGGAAGCGGGCAAGGGCTACAGCGAAGCGGTCACCGAGTTCCACATCGTCGGCGGGCTGCATCCGACCTGGCCGTTCGACTACTACACGGGTCTCCTCCGGGCTCTGAAGGAGACGTTCCCCTCCGTGCACCTGAAGGCCTTCACGATGGTCGAGATCGACTGGATTGCGAAGGTGGGTGGCCGCTCGATCCCCGACACGATTCAAGAGCTCAAGGCCGCGGGAATGGACTCCTGTCCCGGCGGCGGCGCCGAGATCTTCGCGCCGCGGGTGCGCGACGTGATCTGCAAGAACAAGATTTCCGGCGAGCGCTGGCTGGAAGTGGCTCGCGAATGCCACCGACTCGGCGTCCGCACCAACGCCACGATGCTCTACGGCCACGTGGAGACGATCGAGGAGCGGGTCGATCACCTTCTGCGGCTGCGCGAGCTCCAGGACCAGACGTCCGGTTTTTCGGGGCTCATTCCGCTCGCCTTTCATCCCGAGAACACGCCCCTCGCACATTTGCCGTCGTCCTCCGGCCAGACGGACCTCCGCGTCATCGCGGTCTCGCGCCTCTTGCTCGACAACTTCGACCACATCAAGGCCTACTGGATCCAGATCGGCACGAAGCTCGCGCAGATCGCGCTCTTCTTCGGCGCGGACGACCTGGTGGGCACCGTGGTGGACGAAACGATCACGCACGCCGCCGGAGCGACGACGGCCTCCGGAATGGGGCGCAAGGAGTTCGAGCGCGTGATCCGGGAATCCGGCCGCGAACCCTTCGAGCGCGATTCGGAGTACCGCCGAATCGCGCGCGTCGGACCGGACGCGGCGCCGGTCGCGGAAGCCGCTCTGGCGTGAGAGGCTCGGCCCCTGCCTCGGTCGTCCTCGCGCTCCTCACGTTCGGCTGCTTCGCGCATCAGTATCGGGACAACCCGCGCGTCGCGACGGTGGACGGAGACGCCATCGTCCAGATGAAGCCGCAGGGCGCGCTGCCCTCGGCGCTCGAGGCGAACCTCGTTCCCGCGACGCTGCACAGCGACCGGCTCGACGAATTCGACCGCGTGGTCGGACTCGTCATCGGCTCCACGGCGCGCGCGTATCCGATCGGGCTGCTCGATCGATTCGAGGTCGTCGACGACGCAGCCGGAGACCGGAGCTTCCTGGTCGTGCGCTGCCCGCTCGCCGGAATCGCCGGAATTTATGACCGGCGAGTGGGAGACCGGGTCCTCTCTTTCGAGAACTCGGGCGCGCTCTGGCGCGACACGCTCGTGATGCGCGACCGGGAGACCGGCTCCTACTGGACGGCGGCGACCGGCAAGGCTCTGTCCGGCCCGCTGGCCGGCGCGCAGCTCGAGCCGATCCCGGCGATCGTTACGCGCGTCGAATTCTGGGAGCGAGTCCATCCGCAGTCTCTTTATCTCGATCTCGAGCGATCGACGATCGTGCCTTTCACGATGCGCCTCTACGAGGCCTCGCCGGCGGAGGGAGTCTCGGGAGCGCGCACCGCCGACCGCCGATACAAGCCCAAGGAGGAGCTCTACGCGTTTCGCGACAGCGGCGACGTCCTGGCGTTCACGGCGGACGAAGCGCGGGAAGAAGCGCCGATCGCCGCGACGGTCGGCGGAAAACGAATCCGGATCGAGTGGGACGCCGTACTCGAAACGCCCCGAGCCTATGAAGAGACTCCCGCGCGCGATGAACTCGCGATCCTCCCCATGTATTGGTTCGCCCTCGATCGCCACTTCGCAGCCGTTCGGACGCTCGCCGACCTGGGCGAGCGAGACTCCGCTCGCGCTTCGCGCTGACCCGCTTATATCAGATCTGGTATTACCGGCTCGCGGGCGTCACGGACGTTCCGGCCAGTCTTGGTCCGGGCTGACGGGATCGGCCTGACGGGGCCCGACGTTGCCGGCATCGACATCCGCCACGATGAAGTTCTCCGGAGGCACGGGCGAGCCGGCGAGCCGGCGCAGGAGCGCGAGCTGTCCCGCGTGAGTCATCGCATCGGAAAACGGGCCCTGGAGAAGCCGTTCCGGCGTGGTCCCTCTGAGCGCTGTGCCCTCTTCGAGGTGGCGCGAGAGATCTTCGAGCGTCGAGTGAAATCGCAGGATCTCCGCGTCGAGGTCGGGCAGCGGCTGCGGCCGATACTCTCCCCCGATGAAGAAGGTGCGGGCATAGCCGAGGACGCTGTTCATGTGGGCAAGCAGCTCGTGCGGGGTCCGGACCTTGGGCGCTGCGCGGAACGAGGCGAACGAAGGCGGCGCTCCTCGCAACGCCTTCTGCGTCCGGTATGCGATCGCCGCCAGAAAGTGCCGCAACATAGCCCGCTTTTCGTCCACGCAAACCTCCGGGTCGGGTCTAAGGTCCAAGGTCCAAGGTCAGACGAGGATCTTACGGTCTTCCTCAACATTGGACTTTGAACTTTAGACTCTGGACCCGTCTTTAGATCCGGTCTTCCACGAGATGCCGCGCCGCGAGCCGCCGAATGTCGGCGGCGACCCCCGCCGACCCCGCGACGATGTTGCCGCGTTCCCAGTGCCGCTGGCCGCCGTCGAAGTCGGTCAGCTCGCCGCCGGCCTCCTCGATGAGGAGAGCGCCGGCCGCGATGTCCCAGGGCGAGAGGTGAAACTCGAAGAAGCCGTCGAACACCCCGGCGGCGACCATGGCCAGGTCGAGCGCGGCCGAGCCGGCGCGGCGCACCGCCCGCGCGAGCAGGAAGACCTCCTTGAAGAGAGCGAGATAGAGGTCGATGCGTTCGCGGTACCGAAAGGGGAAGCCGGTCGCGAGAAAAGCCCCCTCGACCCCGGGGTGTCCCGTCACACGGATGCGTGAGCCGTTGCGAAACGCGCCGCCGCCACGCGCCGCCGTGTAGAGCTCACCTCGGAGCGGATCCCAGACCACGCCGGCGACGATCCGCGCGCCTTCGCGCGCCGCCACCGATACGCACCAGAACGGGAATCCGGAGACGTAGTTGGAGGTGCCATCGAGAGGATCGATGATCCAGGTGCGCTCCGCGGCCGCGTCACCCGAGGCGCCGCCCTCCTCACCGAGAAAAGCATCCCGAGGGAATCGTTCGTGGATCTCCGCGACGATCCGCGACTCGCTCGCCCGGTCGGCGGTGGTGACGAAGTCGTTCTTCTGTTTCTCCGCGACCGACCCGGTCGGCAGCCGCCGCCAGCTGGCGAGAAGGATTTCGCCGCCGGCGCGCGCCGCCGCGACGCCCGCCGCCACGAGCTCGTCGTAACTCACGGCGCCCGTCCCTCACCAGCGAGGCGGGCGAACGCCTCGGCAATCGTCTTCGCCGACGGCGTCCCCAGGAGGTTGTAGCCGCGCTCGCCATCACGCGCCATACGGCCGTCCGAAAAGACCTTCCACCAGTAGACACCTCTCCACCAGGTCTCTTTTTCGAGCGCGCGGAATACCGCCGCCACGGCGCGCGCCGCGTCCGCCGGAGCCGACGGCCGTCCGGTGCCTTCGTCGTGAGGCGAAGTCCAGGCGGAGCGAACCGGAGGGTAGCCGGCCTCGGCGAAGATGACCGGCTTGCCGGTCTGCCGGGACAGAGCGCCCAATGCTCCCGCCGTGCGGCGAACGCCGTCGATCAGGGTTTCGTCGGACGCCGACGCGTCTTTGGAAAGCGGGTCGTAGTAGTCGACGCCGATGGCATCGAGAGCCCTCCAGAACGGAACGCGCGGCGCCCCCTCCGCCCAGTTGGCGGCGTAGATCAGGGGCGCGCCGGTCGCGAGACGCACGGCCGCGATCGTGTCGGACCATTCCCGGCGCCGGACTTCGGTGCCGACGAGCTCGGTGCCGACGCAGAAAGCGTCCGCGCCCGCCGCTTCCGCGACCACCGCCTCGTGAACGATGAACCGGCGATAAGAGTCGAACCAGCGGCTCCAATCCCCTTCGTTGCGCATCGACACCTCGCCGACGAACTGGCCGCCCCCGAGCCAGATCTGCGGCTTGACGAGCGCCGACATCGAGAGTCCGTGGGCATCGGCGACCGCATGCACGGTGCCTTCGTCGGTCTCCCCTGCCGGATGGCGGTGCACGAACTGGATCTGGACGCTGCGGGGGTCCGAAGAATACGCAAAGGGCATCACCGAGATCGAGTTGACCGACAACTTCGCCAGAGACGCCAGCGTCTCGCGGGATCGCGGCGACGCATAACACCCGCCGACCGTATTGGACATGGCGTACGAGACCCCGCGGAGGAAGCCGGCGGGAAGCGGCCTCGTCGCCGGCGCCGGAGCGTCCGCGCGCGCGGCCAGCGCCGACCATGCGGAGAGCGCCCGCTCGCATTCGGCATCGGGAGCGGCGAGGACGCGGCGCACGGCCGCTTCCCCTTCGGCGCGCGCGCCCGCTTCGAGCCATGCCGCCGCCGTTCCGACCGCGATCACCGGGGAAACGCTCTCGTCTCCGCTG
>DATDNV010000264.1:0-5078 GCA_036518075.1 Thermoanaerobaculia bacterium | reverse complement strand
TCGACTTCCCCGTGCCCTCCTGGAACGCAATGCTCGCCGAGCTCAAGGAGCGCTTGTCCTATCCGCCGACGGCGCCGCGCTCTCCGACGGCCGCTGCGTTCGAGGAGCGCAACGGCCACTGCTTCTTCGGCTGGTACTCGGCCGCGGTGCGCGGCAACGGCGACATCTATCCCTGCTGCCTCTTGATGTTCCCGGACTACAAGCCTCTCGGCAACGCGCTGAACGGCCGGTTCGTGGACCATTGGAACGGCCCTCATTTCACGCGGATGCGAGAAGAGCAGCGGGAAGTCTTCCTGGCCGGGGACCAGGCCGAGTTCGACGCAGGACAATTCCAGATCCTCCGCCGGCAATGCGTCGAGCCGGGTCTCTGCTATCTCAAGAACCTGTTCTTCCGGGGCGACGAAGCCTTCTACAGGGAACTGGGCGAGGCGCTCTCCTCGATCCGGCCGAGACAGGGTTGGCGATTCCGGATTCGGCGCTCCGCGGTTTCGGTATCACGGCGGCTCCGGGCCGCGGCCCGATGGACGCCCCCCTCCGACTCTCTCCTTGGCGCATTCGCGAGACGCCTCGAGCCGCGCTGAAGCCCAAAAAAAGCGGCCCCGGCGAACCGGGGCCCCAGGAGGAGAAGTGAGCTGCGGAGGCTATTGCCGCGTAGTGACGTTGTTCTGCACGACGAACTTGCGCCGGCCGATCTCGGTGCGCACGTTCAAGGAGTCGAGCACGTAAACGACGACCTCGTGCTCGCCGTCGGTGAGTTTCGTCGTGTCGTAGGGGATCTGGAACCCGACGAATGGCGTGCTGACGCGCGGATCATTCTTCGGCACGTCCGGACGGTTGATGTTGTTGTTCGTCTTCGCGACCACCTGGCCGTCGATGTCGATCTGAATGCCGTCCTCGACGCCGCCCGTCGCGTGGATACCGTCGAAATCGAAGGCCCAGCCGAAGATCTGGATGATGCCCGTCACGAACTCATAGAGGCTCGGACCGTCGATGTAGCCGATCGCCGGCCGGTTGGAGCTCGACTGGTCGCAGATGACGTCGACCGACATCGCGCCGAGCTCGGTGAGCGTCGACTCGACGTCGCCGACCCGGACTTCCAGCGTGTGCTTGCCGGCGGCGACGGCGCCGACCACGATCTGACTGGTGGGCTTGTTGATCACGACGTCAAAGAGTCCGGTCGACGGGTCCCGAATGAGAAAGAAGATGAAGTTGAATCCGGCGTTGTCCGCGTTGACGTAGCCCTGATATGCCTGGGCGACATCGGGACGGTTGACGCCGTAGCAGTTGGTGGGTGCGCCGCCGATGAACAAGCAATCCCGTTGGGTGTTGGCGACGATCGCTCCGTCGAGGAGAAGCTCAACATAAGCGACCTGTCCCTTGTCGAGACGCGCGCCCGTATCGAGCACCCAACCCTGAACGATGTTGGGGACCAGACCCGAGAAGCCGGGTTGGGGCGTCCCAGGCTGGCAGGGAGAAGGGCAAGGCCCGCCGGGCTCGGGCGGTGTCGTAAAAGTCCCGGTGCAGAGCAGTGAAGCCTTGTCCAGCGGGAAATCGATCTGTCCAAACGGGGCCAGGGTCGCGGCGTTGTTGTTGACCTGTACGGTTCGCGTGCCGATCAGAGCCGAAAGCCCCTGGTTGTCGGTCGCTCGCACGGTGACGGTGTGGAGCCCGTCCAGGAATCGGGTTGAATCGATGTTGGCCGCGAACCCAGAGAACAGCGACTTCGGAGCCGGCCCTGGAAAGTCCGGAAACGCGGCGTACACGTCCGGACGCTGGGATCCGAATACGGCGGAGCCCGGCAGCCCGCGGCCGACTGCGCCCATGACGATCTCGCCGTCGACGAGAAAGTCGACATGGTCGACGTCCTGGTCGTCGAGCGCCCAGCCCGTGACCGGAAAGGAACCGCTCATCACGTCCACGCCGGACGCGCTGGGGATGTCGATGTACCCGAACGGTGCCTGATTTTGGGTGTTATCGACGTTGACGGAGATCGGTCCGAGGTTGGTGACCGCGCCGCTCGATTCCGTGACACGGACCACCAGGGAGTGAAACCCGCTCGCATAGTTGCGCGCGAGAAACGACGAAAGAAACCCGGGGTTGGCCGTGGGACTGCCGACGTAGTTTGGAAACGCCTCGAGAACGTCGGCTCGGGGGATGTTCAGGTCCGCTTGATTGACCACCACGCCGTCTACAACGACCTCGATCTTGGATATCGGGTTGAAGTCGAGAGCGAAACCGCTCACTCGAACGACGCCAAAAACCGTCTGGTTCGCCGTTGGTGTATCGATCGCGCCGATGACGTCGGCGACCGCCGCGCGGGGCCCAAACCACCCCACTGCGACGAGAAGGGCCAAAATTGAGGGCGCCTTCCTGGCCATGCGCAATCCTCCCCGAAAATTTAAGAAAAGAATGTGGAAAACTCGATGGAAAGTCAAGCTCTCTTCGGCCTTAGCCTCATTTTTTTAGGCGAAATCGGCCAGTAATGCTAAAAAAGGCACCCAGAGAGCTCCGAATACGAGGGAAATGAGATCGCACGCCTGGAAGATCGCCATTTCGCTGATCCTTGCGGGGATCCTTCTCTTCCTGTTTTTCAGGGGGATCGACCCTCAAAAGATCCGCGAGGTCGTGCTCGAGGCCTCTCCCGCCTGGTTGGCCAGCGGGCTGGGATTGGGAATCGTGACCTTTCTTTTCCGAGCCTTGCGATGGACCTGGATCCTGAGGCCGGTGGCGCGCGTCCGATTTGTGCCCGCATTCCGCGCGACGGCTGCCGGTTTTGCGGCCAACAATCTCCCTGGAAAAGTTGGGGAAATCCTACGCCCGGCCCTTCTCGCCCGTTCTGAAAGGCTTCCCTTCTCACCGCTTCTTGCCTCGGTGGTCCTCGAGAGGGTGTTTGACGGTGCGTCGGTCATCTTCTATCTCCTGATCGCTTTGTGGCGGAAGCCCTCTCCGGGGGTCTCTGTGGGCATGCTCGGTCTGATTCCCGCGGCCGTCCTGGTCGCGCTCGTCTCGCTCGCGGCGTTCGCTGTCTTTCGCCGCACCCAGACGGAACGATTTTTGGAGCGAATCTGGCGCCGCCTGCCGGTCCGGATGCAGCCGCGCCTGGAGGCCTTCTGCGCCACGTTCGTCGACGGGCTCGCTTCGTTGAAGAGCCCGAGCCTTCTCGCCGCCATCGTCGCCGGCTCGCTCGGGATGTGGCTCGTGATCAACCTGCAGATTTACAGCGTTCTCCGCGCCTTTCATCTCGACCTTCCGGTCACGGCCGCTTTCGTCGTCACCGCGGCGGCCGTGCTGGGGCTCGCGGTGCCCACCCCGGGAGGCCTCGGCTCCTACCAGGCCGCCGTCGCCGAGACATTGAAACGCGCGTTCGGCGTGGCAAAGGAACCAGCGGCCGGTGTCGCGATTCTCGCCTGGCTCACCTCCTTCGTCCTGATCACGCTCATCGGGTTGACGATGCTGGTTCTGTTTCCGGGACGTCCCTCGCTCGCCGAAGCCGAACAAAAGAAAGCCGAAGCCGAGCGAGTGAGCCCGAACCAGTCGGGAGGACGGTAACGGTGGACGGAAACCGGCAGACAGGCGAAGATATCCGCATGATCCCCGGGCCGCGAAGAGCGAACGGCTGGACTCGTCCGTCATGAAGTGTCCGTTCTGCAGCGGGACCGACGATCGGGTCGTGGACTCTCGAGAAAGCCGGGAAGGAGAAGTCATTCGCCGGCGGCGTGAGTGCGTGGCCTGCGGGCGCCGCTTCACGTCCTACGAAACGATCGAAGAGATCCCGTACATGGTCGTCAAGCACGACGGAAGACGAGAGAACTTCGATCGAAAGAAGCTGCGCGCGGGACTGGTCAAGGCCTGCGAGAAGCGGCCGGTGCCCGCGCAAAGACTGGACGCGATCGTGGACGAGATCGAGACGAGGCTCCACGACACCGAAGAACGGGAAATGGCGACGTCCCAGATCGGCGCGTTCGTCATGGAACGTCTCCGGGAGCTCGACAAGGTCGCCTACGTGCGGTTCGCATCGGTGTACCGCAAATTCGAAGATGTCGACGAGTTCCTCCACGAGCTCAAGAGTCTGATCGGACGGGCGGAGACGAAGGTATGAAGCGTACGGCGCGGCTCTACGGCCCCATGGTCGAGCTTTCCCGGCTGCAGACGGAGCTCAACCGTCTCTTCGCCACGTTCGTCGAAACCAAAGGCGGCGTCGGGGCCGCGGCCTCCGCCTGGGACCCCAACGTGGACGTGCTCGACGACGGCGAGACCATTCGCGTCCTGATCGAGCTGCCGGGAGTCGAGGCGGATGACGTGCGAGTTTCGATCCGAGGCCGCCTGCTGACCGTGCGCGGCACGAAGAAGGGAAAGATTCGCTCGCGGGAAGGAGTCCGTTTCTTCTGCATGGAGAGGTATTTCGGCGCCTTCGTCAAATCCGTGCCGCTCCCCCGCCCGGTGAACACGCATCAAGCCGGAACTCGGATGAAGAACGGCCTGCTCGAAATCGTCCTGCCCCACGTTCCCGATCAGCGCGAGAAAGAGTACGTATTGGCCGTGAAGAACGAGGATGAATGAAACTCGAGCTTTCAGCTCTCAGCCAGAGGGCAATCTCCCCGTTCCCGCCTGAAAGCGGATAGCTGAAAGCTGATAGCTTCTTTTTATGGCCGAAATCGACGAGAAAGAGATCATCGCGGATCGGGACCCCGAGCTCCCGATTCCCGACATTCTTCCCGTCCTTCCGTTGAAGGACGTCGTGGTCTTTCCCTTCATCATTCTTCCGCTCTCGGTGTCCCGCGAGAAGTCGATCCTCGCCGTCGACGCCGCGCTCGCCGAGCAGCGGATCATCATGCTGGTGGCGCAGAAGGACGCGCAGAATGAGACTCCCCGCCCGGACGATCTCTACTCCGTCGGCACCGTCGTCGCGATCATGCGGATGCTCAAGCTGCCCGATGGACGGATCCGACTGCTCGTTCAGGGCCTGACGCGCGCCCGCATCGGCTCGTTCCTGGCGGAAGATCCGTATCTCAAAGCCAAGATCCTCAAGCTCGAGGAGAAGGAGAGCCCCAAGGAGCTCCCCCCCGAGCACGAAGCGC
>DATDNV010000263.1:0-2643 GCA_036518075.1 Thermoanaerobaculia bacterium | reverse complement strand
ATCGCGCTCGAAGATGAGACCGGCTATCTCAAGCTCTTTCCGCCCAAGGGCGGCTGGAAAGCCGGCCGGTACAAAGTCGAGATCCATGCGGGCGAGCAGGTGAACGACATGAGCTTGATGGGGACGATGCGCTTCACGATCACGGCAGCGGAGGCCGCGACGGCGAAGTAGTCGCGAGGCGCGCAGCGCTCGCGCGGGCGAGGGGTTCGTGGCAGAGGACGGAGCGGCGCACCAGCTGATTTCCCCCTAGCCCATCGACCTCCCCTAGCCCCTCCTTATCAAGGAGGGGGAAGTTAAGGGGCCTGTCGCGCGCGTCTCGCAAAGGATTTATAAATAGACGAACCGCATGATCGAATCCGACTCCTCCTCCAACTTCCCCCAATATAATCTGCTGAACATCGCGCGGGATATCTTCGCGCAACTCGGCCTGCTCGTCCGGCTCGAACGCAGGATGATTGCGATTATCGCCTCCTATGCCGTCGCGATGGGCTTGTTCGCGTTGGGCGTTCCGATTGCCGTGCAGGAACTGGTAAGCACCTTCTCATTTGCCGTCGAGCCCCGGATGATCTTTACGCTCTCGCTTATGGTGGCAAGCGCCTTGACAGGGGTCGCAGCATTCCGCGTGCTCCAGGCACGGGCCGTGGAAACATTGAATCAGCGGGTCTACACGCGGATCGCCCTCGCCTTTACGCAAACTCTGCCTCGTTTGAAGGAAGAGACCTTTCTGCCGCAACAGGCCAACCGCTTCATGGAAGCCGACCTGCTCACCAGAGCGCTCGTCGCCATGGCGGCCGACCTGTTCAACGTCGTGGTGGTTGGGTCGATCGGCATGGCGCTCCTCGTCTTCTACCATCCCTACTTTCTGCTCTACAACGTCATGCTCGTCACCGGGTTCGTGTTGCTCCTCACTGCCTTTGGGAGCGGTGGGTTCCTGATCACGCTCGATATGTCGCGGCTCCATTACGGCCTGCTGCATTGGATGCAAAACATCGCCGCCAATCTGGCGCACCTGCGCGCCGTGGGCGAAAGCCCTTACCTCCTCCAGAAAACCGATGACCTGACGAAAGCCTACGTCCGTATCCGGCAGCGCCGGTCCGATCTCTTGACGGGCCGGCAGTACAAGGCGGCGGCGTTGTGGCAGGTGGTTGGCCATACCGGCATGATTGCCACCGCCGGATTGTTGGTTTCGATGGGTCAACTCACCATCGGCCAGTTCGCGGCAGCCGAGCTGATTGCGGGCGGTCTGCTCTCTAACATGGACCAACTGGCGCGCCGCATGGTGGCGGTCTTCTTCGCGTTCGTCTCGTTTCGTGAAATCGCGGCGGTCCTGTCGCTCCCTCAAGAGCAGACTGGCCACAAGAGCGTCGTGCCGCTCGCTCAGTTCGGCCTCGCCGGGATCGCGCTCACGGCGAGAAACCTGTCGTACATGCAGCCGGGCGGCCATCCGCTGTTTTCCTCCTTTGCCCTCGACGTCGCGCCCGGCGAAAAAATCGCGGTGCTCTGCCGGACAAACACCGCCAAATCCGCGCTGGCACGGATCCTGGCCGGTCTCTATGCCCCGACCACCGGCGTAGTCCGGTACAACGACATGAACCTGGTCGAAGTGAGCATGGATTCGATCACGGCCTGTCGCGGGCTGGTGTTGGACTCCCAACCCATCCTCCTCGACGGCACGCTGGAGAACAACATCACGCTCGGCCGGCCCTCGATCACTTACGAGGATATTCAATGGGCGCTGGAGTTCGTCGAACTCGACGAAGAGATCGATTCGTTGCCCGATGGGCTGACGACCATGGTCACCGGACAAAGCTCTCAGTTCACGGAGAGCCAGATTCTCCGGCTACTCGTGGCACGGGTGATCGTCACGCGCCCGCACATCTTGATCTTCGAAGGCACGCTCCACAATATGCTCCCGTCGCTCCGCGAGGTGATTCTGCGCCGGCTCTGTTCGAAGGACGAACCCTGGTCTGTGATCTTTGTGTCCAATGATCCCTCGTGTGCCTCCTACGTTGATCGTTGCGTGTCGTTGGAGTGACCACGGGCGAGAGCGGCGCAAATTGCGAGGCTCGCTGCCGCTCTTTCTCGTGCGTCTCGCGCGTCCCGCTGATCGTGCTCATCGCTCGTCATCGCGCGGTTTGACGGTCTTTCCGGCATTCGGTAGAATGCGCCGGTGACGCCTCCGTCGGCCTGCTCTTCCAGGAATCTCTGCTCTCCATGATCGCGCCATCCCGCCCATGGGCCTCCGTCGTCATCCCTATCAAGGATGAACGAGACAACTTGACGCCGCTCACCGAACAACTGTTGAAGGTCTTGGGTGCCCGAGAGGAATCGCGTACCTCGGCGTTCGAAATTCTGTACATCGACGACGGCAGCTCCGACGGCAGCAGCGACATGCTGGACCGGCTCGCCGTCCAGCATCCTGAGGTCAAAGTCCTCCACTTCGATCGGAACTACGGCCAATCTGCAGCTTTCGACGCGGGTTTCCGGCACTCCACCGGGTCTGTCGTGATCACGATGGACGGAGACTTGCAGAATGACCCGGCCGACATCGCGACCTTGCTGCCTCTCCTCCAAACACATGATCTGGTCTGTGGTTGGCGCATCAACCGACACGACAACCTGGTGCGGAAGATTTCATCCCGC
>DATDNV010000262.1:0-2627 GCA_036518075.1 Thermoanaerobaculia bacterium | reverse complement strand
GGACCGGATATGCCTCGCTGGCCGCCAGAGGAAACGCGAGCGCGCTGCCGAAATAATGGGAGTGATACAGAGCGAGCAGGACGGCCGGGATCGCCCCGCCCAGACTGAACGCGGCGAGCCTCGGGAACCCCTTCGTCGCGGCGAAGATCCAGAGACTGAACGCGATGACGACCAGCGGATACTCGCTTGCAACGGCCAGCCCCGTGAGGACACCCGCCGCTGCCGCCGACCAGGCGGTGAGCCGGCTCTCGAGAAAGAAAAAGCTCAGGAAGAGAAGGCTCGCCGTGAACGCATGCGAGAAGAAGGACCGCGCATAGACGGCAAAGGGCGTCGCGAAGAGAAGTGCGAAGAGCCAGAACGGAACCAGACGCGGACGCGCACTGGAGCGAGCCGCCCGCCGGGCAAACGCGACCAGAGCCCATACCACGACGAGTGTCACCGACCCCAGCCGCGCGAAGTAAAAGACGAGCCAGTCCTGGTTCGACGAGGGAGCCGGCAGAAAGAGCCTGGCCAGGCGATAGGCGGGCACGGCCGCCGCCGACAGTCCGGGCGCCTTGTCGGAGTAACGGTGGCCGGCGCGCAGAGCGATGTCGGTGTGCCATCCGAAATCGCGCACTTCGGAGTCGATCTCCGCCGTTCCGCGCTCCCCGAGCGCCCGCAGCAACTGGTAGTGACTGCGTTGATTGGCGTCGGGAGCGCCGGGGTAGATGCCGACGAAGTAGATACAGACAAACGCGAAACAGCCGATGATCCAACGGCAAGACCGCCGAGCGAGCTCCGCCTCCGATGAGACAACGGCGCTCATCGCCCAAGCCTCCGCGAGTTCCGGAGCAACACCATCCCGGCCGCGGCGGCGAGACCCACCGCGAAGAGCCACATCCCCAGGCGGAAGGAGGCCGGCCGGTAGCTCAACCGAACTTCGCTGTGCCCGGAAGGAACCCAGAGTCCGACGAACGCATGGTTGATCGTCTGCAGCGGAATCGCAGTTCCCGACTGCGTCTGCGCGGTCCAGCCCGGCCAGTCGGGCAGGGACGTCGCGACGAAGACGCGCATGGGCGCGTCGCTGGAAAGAACGAGATCCGGACCTGATTCGCGCACGGCGAGAGACGCCGGGCCGTTCGGTTCCTCGGGACGCGCGGATTCGGATCGGATCCAGGCAACGCGCGAGAAGTCTCGCTCGGCGCCCATCTGCGCCAGCGTCTCCGCGGACCGGCTCTCGTATCTCAAAACGCGCGGCACGAACGCCCGTTCGAGGGCACTCGTGTTCTCGAAGATCGACATCTCTCTACCGGTGGAGACGAGCCGCCATCCGGGAGGGAGAGTCTCGCCGGGCGCCGCGACGGCGAAGCGAGCTCCGAGGAAAGAAAGAAACGGCCGTTCCAGGTCGTCGACCCGGTTGAACGACGCGAACTGTCCCCGGCACCACAGCGGGAACGTATCGGCGAACCGGTCGAGCATGATCGACTCGTAGCCTCGAACGTCCTCGAGCCCATAGAGGGCTGCTCCGTTCGGACGAAGGGTCTCCCCTGCCGCGACGATCCGATAAGGAGAATCACCGGCCGGCAGCGCGGAGAGCGCGGGCAGCGGCGGAGCCAGAGTTCGGGACGGAAGCGTCGGATAGGTGCCTCCCATTTCTGCGACCCGCTGCGCCGCGACGAGAAAGAGCGCGATCGATGCGACTGCTCGCGGGGAAATGCCGGGCAGGCCGGCCGCGATGCCCAGCAAGAGAAGAGGCGCGCATTCCGCCCAGAAGGAGCCGCGGACGAACTCGACGGGAAGCTCGCGCCGGGAGAAGACGCCTCGGGACAGGAGAAAGGCGAGGCCAAGTCCAAGAGCGACCGCGAGCGAAACAGCGGCCAGGCGGAGGGAGACGCCCGACCGCAGAAGCTCGTCCGCGCCGAAAGCGGCAAGCCCGGCAAATCCCATCGCCGCCAGGAACACGAGCCGGTAATTGAGAGCGAGGCGGAAGCCGGGAAGGCGGCCGACGAGGTCCAGGAGTCCCGGCGCGCTCGAGCCCATCAGCAGTCCCACAATGACGAAGCCGAGAAAGAGCAGTCCTTCCGCGCGGCGCTTCCCACCCCGCAAGAAAAGAACGATCGCCAGGGGAACAACGAGAGAACCGCTGTAGGCGAAGGGCACTCCGGAGCCGTCCTTGCGCCACTCCTGGACGAGCGTCCTGCCGTAGATGCCATGCGAGAACGGAAGAATGGCGGGAAGAAGACGCGCGAGCGCCTCTCCGGCGGTTACGGAGGAGCCTGACGATCCCGCCGGCAGCGCCGCGCTCCGCGCCCGGTATTCGGCCGAGTGAGGAATCGCTTCGAGAAGCGGTAGAAGGATCGGCGCGGAGAGAAGCGCCGCCAGGATTCCCGCGCCGAGAGCCGCGCCGGAGCGGCGCATCCAGGCGGTTCGCTTCGCCCGTCGCAGCTCGAAAAGAAAGTAGACGCCTCCCGCCGCGGTCTCGTGCAGAACGCTTTCCGGGTGGCCGCCGGCGACGGAAAGAAGCAGCGCCGCCGCCGTGAGTGCAGGAGCGGAATTGGATCCCCGAGCGAAGCGGCGAAGGCCGAGCAGAAGCAGGGGAAAACTCGCGGTCGAGGTTCCCACGCTCCATCCCAGCCAGAAGATCATGT
>DATDNV010000261.1:0-2526 GCA_036518075.1 Thermoanaerobaculia bacterium | reverse complement strand
AGAAGAACGGCCGCTTCGCCGGAGGTGCCTATCATCCGGTCCTCAAACGGGTGGACGAGTTCTCCGGTGAGCCTTTGTCCCGAGCGCTCAAGGTTCGAGCGAGCCGGGCGGAGAGGGTCCTGGAGCTCGAGGAGGCGGTTTCAGCGGCGATGCAGGCTCTCAAGGAGAAGGGATTCGAGAGCCCGTACCTGCGCGCATTCGTGATCGCCCGGATCAACCCGCTCCGATTCCACAAAGGGGACAAGCCTTCGTTCGACGCGACGATCGAAAAGATGATCGCGTCCGCGAAGAAGTTCAATGTCTCGTCGATCAAGGCGGAGCATCTCGCCAGAGCGGGGGGTGCCCTGGAGGAGTGAACATGACTCGATGGCTCACCGCGCTTTTTCTCCTGCTTCTCGGCTCGGGTCCTCTCGCTGCCCTCCCCAGGAGTCCGGACCTCGCTACGGCCAAAGTCGTCGATCTCTCCTATCCGTTCGACGAAAAGACGATCTACTGGCCGACTTCACCGTCGAGCTTCCATCTCGAGAAGCTCGCGTACGGCGACACCCCGGCCGGCTACTTCTATTCCTCCTATTCCTTCTGCACGCCGGAGCACGGCGGCACGCACCTCGATGCGCCGATCCACTTCTCGAGGGCCGGCCGGACGACCGACCAGATTCCTCTCCGGCAACTGATCGCGCCCGCCGTCGTCATCGACATCTCTGCCAAGGCCGCGGCGGACGCCGACTACCGTCTGTCGGCCGACGACGTCCGGGCCTGGGAGAAGGCGCACGGGACGATCACGGCTGGAACCATCGTTCTTCTTCGAACCGGATGGGGAAATCGGTGGCCGGACCGGAAGCGGTATCTGGGCGACGACACGCCGGGGGATGCTTCTCACCTCCACTTTCCTTCCTACGGGAAGGAAGCGGCCGAGCTTCTGGTCCGTGAACGGAAAGTCGGGGCTCTGGGGGTGGACACGGCATCGATCGACCACGGCGCATCGAAGGACTTCATCGTGCACCAGGTCGCCATGGCTGCGCAGGTTCCGGGCCTCGAGAACCTCGCTCACCTGGAGGATGTCCCTCCGACCGGCGCCTGGGTGATCGCCCTGCCGATGAAGATCGCAGGAGGATCCGGCGGTCCGCTTCGAATCGTCGCCCTCGTTCCGGAGTGACCGCGCGCTCGGCGGGAATTGGCCGGCGTCTTGCTTGAGAGCGGATCGAGGTGATTCCGATGCAGCCGTCGCGATCCATCCCCCTCCTGGCGTTCACGCTAGTGATGGGGTTGCCGTTTTCGCCCCGGTCGGCCACCTCCGCTCGGAGTCCCGCAGCGGGGAATGCGACTCGCGTGACCTGCGCTTTCAGCAACCCGCGCTACTCCGGGTGGTGCCGGGTGACCGAGGACATTCCCGAGGCCACCACACCGGAGGGGGTCTGTCAGAATGTGCTCAGCTGCCTGAACACGGTCTCCTGCACCAGAACCTATTGCAACGCCACCGAGATCCGCAGCGGCTGGCGGCTCGAGAAGGTCGAGACCGACGCCGGCTCCATCCTGGACTCCATTCAGCCGTGGCGGTAATATCAGATCTGATATAAGGCTCTTTTAAGACGATACAGCCCTCTCGGCCAGCCTAGAATCGCGTCACCCATGGACGTGGTTCGAGGTGAGCCGGTCATCCAGGTTACGGATCTGACGAAGCGATTCGGCGAAGTGACCGCCGTCGATCGCCTCACCTTTTCGGTCGCTCGGGGAGAGATCTTCGGGCTCCTGGGCCCGAACGGCGCGGGAAAGACGACCACGATTCAGCTCCTCCTCGGCCTGACGACGCCCACGTCCGGAGACGCGGCGGTGCTGGGGCTCGACGTCCAGCGGGAACGGCGGCGCGTCCTTCAGCGCGTCAACTTCTCTTCCGCCTACATCTCTCTTCCCTCCAACCTGACGGTGCGACAGAACCTGCGCGTCTTCGCGCGCCTCTACGGCATCCGGAGCTCCGAACCTCGCATCGCGGAGCTTCTCGAACGATTCGAGATTCCGGACATCGCCGACCGCCCGACCGGCGCGCTGTCCTCCGGCCAACTGACCCGCGTCAACCTGTGCAAGGCCTTCATCAACCGACCGGAGGTGCTGTTTCTGGATGAGCCCACTGCGAGCCTCGATCCGGACATCGCCGACAAAGCGCGGAGGGCTCTGCGCGAGATCCAGCGCGACCGCGGCGTCACGCTCATCTACACCTCCCACAACATGCAGGAGATCGAGCTGATGTGCGACCGGGTGATCTTTCTCGCGCGCGGCCGGGCGGTGACGGAAGGTTCCCCTCGGGAAGTTCGCGAACGGGCCCACGGCGCGACACTCGAAGACGTCTTCATCGCGATCGCACGCGACGGCGAGATTCGGGAGACGGCGTCGTCGCCGGACTGATCATGTGGATCCGGATCTCCGGCCTTCTTCTGCGCTATCTCTATCTGTATCGGCGCAGCGTGGCGCGCATCATGGGTGTCGTCTTCTGGCCGGTCATGGACTTGCTGGTCTGGGGCTTCCTGACCA
>DATDNV010000260.1:0-9655 GCA_036518075.1 Thermoanaerobaculia bacterium | reverse complement strand
AGATCGCAAGCTCTCCCTGTCGCGACACGGCGAGCAGATTGCCCGGCGGGAGGCTCAGGGATTTCGACTCCGGGCTTTCCGGACGCGCCGAGAAGATCTCCGTCGGACCGCCGTCCCACGACGCGCCGTAAACGGCGCTGACTCCGTCCGGCGCGAATCGCGCGGTCACGACCGCGCCCCGTCGGAACGTCAGCCTTTGAAAGTGCGGGGGCGGCTGCGCGAAAAGACCGAGCGACTTCCCTGCGATGAGGGCCGCACCTGCTCCGAGAACGAAGGCGACCGCCGCGGGAACGGCCCAACCGCGGCGTCGCTGTCTCGCGGGCTCGGCCGCCTCGAGAGCGCCGGAGACCGAGGTTTCCGTCAGGTGGTCGCGAACGCTCTTCAAATCGCGGGCGAGATCCTTGGTCGAGGCGTAGCGCTCCTCCGGATCCTTGGCGAGACAGCGCTCGATGATCCAGCGCACCGGGACGGGCGCCTTGGGAGCAACCTGTGCAAGGGGCTCGGGCTCCTCGCGAATGATCGCAACGAGGGTTTCCGCAGCGGTCTTCCGATGAAACGCCCTCTTGCCAGTCGCCATCTCATAGAGAATCGCGCCCAACGAGAACTGGTCGGAGCGAAAGTCCAGGGAGTGACCGCTCGCCTGCTCGGGCGACATGTAGCCCGCCGTCCCCATCACCGTGCCGGGCTCAGTCGGTTGGGCGATGGCCGTGGGTAGCGCCGAAACGCCCTCCGACTCCGGCTCGGTCAGTTTTGCCAGACCGAAATCGAGGATCTTCACATAGCCGTCTTTGGAAACCATCAGGTTCTCGGGCTTCAGATCGCGGTGAACGATGCCCGCGCTGTGCGCCTTCGCCAAACCCTCTGCGGTCTGGACCGCGACATCGAGAAGTTTCCTCGTGGGCAACGGCTCTTCCGACACGACCAGATCTCGCACCGTCTTTCCTTCGATGAGCTCCATTGCGATGTACAAGGCGCCGTCGGCGGAATCGATGTCGTAGATCGTCAGGATGTTGGGGTGATTCAGCGCCGAGGCTGCGCGCGCCTCCTGCTCGAACCGCTGGCGCCGAACGGGGTCGGCGGAGGTTTGAGCGGGAAGAACCTTGATCGCAATGTCGCGCCCGAGCTTCGCGTCCCGCGCTTTGTAGACCTCCCCCATCCCGCCGGCGCCGATCGGGGCAAGGATCTCGTAAGGACCAAGCTTGCTGCCGGAAGGGAGCGTCATGACCATTTCCGGAGCCAGGCTTCGGGGCTCTCGTTCAGAAAGTTTCGCAGCGCCGGTCGCGCAGCGACCGCCCGCGCTGCCAGCCCAAGACGTGTCCCCACAGCGAGCGTCATCGGGAACTCCGGCGCGTCATTTTCTGTCGGACGCCGCGCGCCAGTTGACGATCAGAGAGAACGGCGGAGAACCCTCGTCCGCCGCCGAGGCGTTGAGGAGAAACCTCTGGCCGTCCACAGAGACGTCGAAATAAGAAGCGAACGGACTGTTGCTTGGCCGCATCTCGAAGAGCGCGACGGGTGGCTCCGCGTGAAACGTCGAATCGGCGCGGACCGCCGCTGCCATGACCTTGTTATCGAGGCCGAGGTAATAGAGCTCTTTGCCGTCGCCTCTCCATTCCGGAGTCACGCCGCCAGCAGTCGAGATCTGCCACTTTCCGCCCGGACCGGGGAAGGTCTTGACGTACACTTCGACTCTGCCGGACTCGTCGGAAGCGTAAGCGATCCACCGCCCGTCCGGCGAGAAACGGCTGCCCGCCTGGTTGAGCGCTTCCGTCGAGATCGGAAAGGCCCGCTTCTGTGCGGTCTCCAGAGCCCAGAGCTGGACGTTCCTCCTCCCCTGAGCGGGAATCGTGGTAAAGGTGACGAAGCGGCCATCGCGGGACCAGTCTTCCGGGAAGCGCTGGTCGGTGGACTCGACGTAAGACGCCTCGGCGCTGCCGTCGAGACCCTTCGTCCACAGATCCCAGCGCACTCCCTTGGCGCTCCGGTCTGTTCCGAAGAGGATCCGATCTCCCGCCGGCGACCAGATGGGACAGTTGTCGTTCCAGGCGCCGAAGGCGAGTTTGCTGCCGGCGCCGGTTCCGACGTCGTAGATCCAGAGCTCCGTGGAGTTCTTCGCCAGATCCTGGATGTCCACGGCCACCTTGCGGCCGTCGGGCGAGATCCGGGGTCTCAGATAAAGCGCAGGCTCCCCCAGGCTTCCCAGCGGCTTCCCGTTACGGTCCACCCAGACCAGCCGCGAAGGAGCGGAGTACAGGGGCGCATAGACCAGAAGGCTCTCCGAGGCCGAGAAGATCGAGTCGCTCTGCCAGGTACTCGAAGCGAGGCGCTGCGTCAGGGGCTCCGGCTCCCCGGTCAATGCGAGGCGGCCGGGGTCGAACGGCTGTGCGAGCAGTGTCCCGTCGCGGACGTAGAGCAGCCGCCCGGCGGCGTAAGACGCGTTCGAGAGAACGGGAAGGAGAGCGCGGTCGCCCTTTCCGTCGAGCGAGCCGACGCGGATCGCGTTGGCGGGATCGTTCGGCGGGCCGGCCAGATTGGCGGCCATATAGAGGAAGTGACGGCCGTCGGGCAGGAACTGCGGATAGCGGTGAGCCGTTTCGTGCTTCGCGGCATCGAGCTTCGTCACCGCGACGGACTGCCCACCCGACGCCGATACTCGATAGAGGGCGCCAGTCGGCGTGGGTGCGAAGACGATCGTGCCGTCGCGGCTCCAGGTGCCCCCGACTCCGCGCTCCGCATCGCAGATGGTCACGACGTGCCCGCCCGCGAGATCGACTCGCTTCAACTTGCCCTCGGAGAAGAACCCGATCTCCCGGGAATCCGACGACCAGAATGGGAAACTCGCGCCCTGCGTGTCGGCAACGGGCCGCGCGCTGGCCGAATCGAGCGAGCGGACCCAGATGCTGGGCTCGCCGCCCGCTTTGGTGGCCGTAAAGGCGACTATGCGGCCGTCAGGCGACAGCGCCATCTCACCCCCATACAGCTTCTCGGGAAACGGCAGCGTGGCGAGAATCGGCGGCGCTGGACGCGGCGCACGCCGGAAGTACCCGGCTGCGAAGAAGGCCGCCGCGAGCGCCGCGACGGACAGACCGATCCAGGCGAGCCGTTCTCGGCTTCGTCGCCTCGCCACCACCGGAGCCGGAACGCCCGCCTGCGAGCCCTGGCCGATCCACTGAAGCTCGCTGCCCAGGTCGGCGGCGCTCTGCCAGCGATCCTCCGGGTCCTTCGCGAGGCAGCGCCGGACGACGCGGTCGAGCGCCGGCGGCGACATGGGCTGATCTAAGGAGATCGACGGCGGATCCGCCGTCATGATCGACGAGATCAGCGAGGCCTGGCTCGCGCCCGTAAACGCTTTCCGACCTGTCGCCATCTCGTACAGCACGGAGCCGAAGGCGAAGATGTCCGTTCGCGCATCCGCCTCCTTGCCCTCCAGCTGCTCCGGCGCCATGTACTGGAATGTTCCCAGGATCGTGCCCTCCTGGGTCAGGTTCTTGCCCGAGCCCATCACCGTGGGCAGCGACGTCAAGCCGGACTGCTGGACCGGCGTCGCCATTGCCTTGGCGAGCCCGAAGTCGAGCAGTTTCACGCCCGTCTTCGTCAGCATCACGTTTCCTGGCTTCAAGTCGCGGTGCACGATCCCCTGGCGGTGCGCCTTGTCCAGCGCGTCGGCAATCTCCTGGCCATACCGGACGACGTGCTCGAGCGGCAGCGCTCCCTTTGCCAGGCGCTCCGCGAGCGTCTCGCCTTCGAGAAGCTCCATCACCAGATACTCGGTCTCGCCTTCCCGGCCGACGTCGTAGAGCGCACAGATGTGCGGGTGGGAGAGTTGCGAGATCGTTTTCGCCTCGCGCTCGAAGCGCTGCCGAATCTCGGCGGACGAGGACAGATGCTGAGGCAGCACCTTGATCGCTACCGTCCGATCGAGCCGAGCGTCGCGCGCTTTGTAGACTTCTCCCATTCCTCCGGCCCCGATGGGGGAGGCGATCTCGTAGGGGCCGAGCTTGGTGCCTGCCGAGAGAGTCATGGCTGTTCGCGCCGTGAAAAAGTCTCGTAGCCCCCGTTCAGAAAATTTCGCAGCGCCGGTCGCGCAGCGACCGGCTGCGCTGTAATCCCGAGCTTGGATCCCGATGCGATCGGCATCTATTTCTTCAGTCCCGCCGCCCAGTTGAAGACGACGGAGAGCGGAACGGAGGAGCTCTTGATCACGGGCACGTTGACGAGAAAACGCTCGCCATCGGCAGTGACCTCCCAACCGAAGCCTGCTCCTTCGGGAAGCTTGAAAAGAGGTTTCGGCGTCCCGGCGCGCAGCGCATGGCTCGAGTCGATATCGACGGCGAGAATGTTGTCGTCGAAGTCGTTATAGACGATCTCTCTTCCGCCGCGCGTCCACTTGGGAGCGATCCCGCCGTTGCTCGAGATGCGGACCTTCCCGCGACCGTCTGGAAAGGAAACGACGTAGATCTCGCTCCTCCCTGTCTCATCCAGGTCATAGGTGACCCATCGGCCGTCAGGGGAGAGTCGCACCGAGAAACCGAAGTCCTTTTCCTCGCGTGGGAGCAGGGTGAAGGGCTTGCGCGGACTCTTCACGCCAACGACCGAGAGCTGCATCAGCCGGCCTCCAGCGGCCTCGCGATCCAGATAGACGATTTGATCGTCCTTCGACCAATCGGCCGGAATGCTCTGCCCTTCCTGGTCGGTGATCGGCTCGTCCGTCCCGGATCCGTCCGCGGCCCGGACGTAGACATCGGCCTGGTGCTTGCGATCGGTCTGAAACGCGATCTTCGAACCGTCGGGCGACCAGACCGGACCGGTGTTGCTGCTCGGCCCCGAGGTCAGGCGCGTCCGAATTCCCCGGGCAAGATCGCCCACCCAGATCTGGGTCGTTTGCGTTCCTGACTCGTAGACGGCGACGGCGATGCGCGTTCCGTCGGGCGAAAGCCGATAGGCGTTCTGGACGGAAGGCTCTCCGAAGGAGCCGATCTGCGATCCCTTCCGGTCGTACCACTCCAGCCGCCGAAGAAGCTGCGAGGCATCCAGAATCAGGGCGCCGTTTCCGGAGACGGAATAGACACCGAAACCCAGAACATCCCCGTACAGCGCGACCTGATCGGCAACGGTCACCGGCTCGCCGCTCGCCTCCAGTCGCCCGAGGTCGAACGGCTGCGCAAGAAGGCTGCCTCCGAAGTCTCCTCCGCGGAGAAAGAGGAGGTAGCCGTTCGCGTATTGCGCATTGAAGTTGGTCGCGACGAGCGGCTTCGCCGCGCCGCCATCGAGCGATCCGACCCAGATTCGATTGGCCGGGTCGTTGCGCCCGCCAGCCAGCTTCAACGCCAGGTAGAGGAAATGGCGCCCGTCCGGAAGGAAGAACGGGTAACGATGGCCCGTCTCTCCCTTCGACGAATCGAGCTTCGTGATCGGCACGGCCTTGCCGCCCGCGCTCGGCAGGCGATAAACCGGACCGCTCGGTCCCGTGAACAGAATGTCGCCGCCGGGCGCCCAGGCCCCGCCGAGGCCGTCCACGTCGTAGAGCACGAGCGGGGAACCGCCCGCCGACTCGATCCTCTTCAACTTCTTGTCGGCGAAGAAAGCGATGAATCGGCCGTCCGGAGACCAGAACGGGAGAATTCCACTCTCCGTGCCGGCGAGTGGAGTCGCCGTGTAGGAGTCGAGTGGACGGACCCAGAGCTGAACCTTACCGGTGGCGTCGCGGCCGCTGAAAACGACACGACTACCGTCTGGCGAAACGACGGCGTTGTTCAAGAAGACTTTCTCCGGAAGGAGGATGTTCGTTCGGATGACGCGCGCTGTGGGGACGGTCGTGGGACGCAGGTGCGAGAAGCCCAGCCACGCGGCCACCACGAGCCCGGCCAGCGCCACCGCCCAGGCGGTGACCTCGCGTCGCGACCGCCGCGACGCGACGGTCGCCGGCACGCCCGCCTGCGAGCCCTCCGCGATCCACTTGAGCTCGAGCGCGACGTCGTGTGCGGTCTGAAGTCGCTCCTCGGGATCCTTCGCGAGGCAGTTCTTGACCAGCCGCGCGAAAGCCGGGGGCGACATCGGTTGAACCGTCGAGATCGGCGCCGGCTCGTGCTCCAGGATCGCGGCGATCAGGCTCGCCTGACTGTGCCCGGTAAACGCCTTTTTCCCTGTTGCCATTTCGTAGAGCACAGCTCCGAAAGCGAAGATGTCGCTCCTCGCGTCCGCCTCTTTGCCTTCGAGCTGCTCCGGCGCCATGTACTGGAAAGTCCCGAGAATCGTCCCCTCCTGCGTCAGATTCGGGCCGCCGATCGCGGTGGGCAGCGCCGTGAGACTGGATTGAGGCTTGACAGGCGCCATCGCCTTCGCGAGGCCGAAGTCGAGAAGCTTCACGCCGGACTTCGTGATCATCACGTTGCCCGGTTTCAGATCCCGGTGCACGATCCCCTGTCGGTGCGCGCGATCGAGAGCGTCGGCGATCTCGATTCCGTAGCGCAGCGTCTGCTCCAGAGGCAGAGGTCCTCTCGCGAGCCGATCGAAAAGCGTTTCTCCCTCCAAGTACTCCATGACCAGGTACTCGACGCCGCCTTCATTGCCGACGTCATAGACCGCGCAGATGTGCGGGTGCGAAAGCTGGGAGATCGTCTTGGCTTCCCGCTCGAATCGCTGCCGAACTTCCGCAGATGAGGACAAACGCTCCGGCAGCACTTTGATGGCGACGGTCCGGTCAAGGCGTCCATCCCGCGCCTTGTAGACCTCTCCCATCCCTCCCGCGCCGAGCGGGGAAAGAATCTCGTAAGGGCCAAGCTTGCTACCGGAAGGGAGCGTCATGACCATCTCCGGGACCAGGCGTTGGGGCTTTGGTTCAGAAAATTTCGCAGCGCCGGTCGCGCAGCGACCGCCTGCGCTGCAAGTCCGAGACGCGAACCGGCGGAAATCGTCACTTCAAGCCCTCCACGAGATAGAGATTCGAAAGCACTCGCGAATAAGCGTAGGCGTAGAACGATCCGTCCGGCGCGACGAAAACCGAAGAAACTCGGACGACACCCGCCGCGTCGGAGGGAAAGAGCTCGCGCCAGGGTTCCCGGCGTCCCGTCGTGAGATCGAGTCGATCGATCCGCGCCGCGGGACCTCCGGCGCGATGCAGGAAGAGGGCGCGATCGCCGGCAGCCCAGGCAACCGGGAGGTCATTGGACTCGAATCCTTGGATCATCGTCGGCTCACCGCCTTCGATCGGATAGCTGTAAACCTTCTGATCCGGTCCGCGAGCTACAAAATGCTTTCCGTCGGTCGAGATTGGACCGGGACCCCGGACGTTCTCCGGCGTGATCGGACGAAGCTTTCCGCCTTCCGTATCTCCGAGGTAGACCCGGTCGCCACGGCCCTCTTCGTGCGCGCCGATCAGCACCCTGCGGCTGTCGGGAAGGAACCGAGTCGCTCCGACGTATTGAAGGCCCGGCAATGGCAGCGGCTTCGGTTGTCCCGCGCCGGTCGGGTAGATCGTCAGATGAGGGTTCGTGAGCTTGTCCACGAGCGCGACGGCCCTCTTCCCATCCGGCGAAAGAGCGGCTGCGGTGCCCTTGCCCAGCCGGACCGCGGGCGAGCCGTCGGTTTCGCGCACGTAGATCGAGTAATCCGCGCCGCCGCCTTCCCCGGACTCGAAGAAGAGGATTTGCTTCCCGTCCCTCGAAAGCCCCGCCGGGCGCGACCAGTCGAGCCAGGAAAGGTCTCGCTCCTTCGTCTGTCCCGGCACCTGTGCGGATAACCCCAGCCTCCGCGTTTCGTCGATCAGGAGAAGGCGCCCGTCTCGGGAAGCGTCCTGGATCGTCAGGGAGCCGGTCACGTTCGCCAGAGGCCGGATCTTCCCCGAGAGCGAGACGGCGTAGAGCGCGCGATTCCCGGCTTCCGAGGCCGTGAACCAAATCTCGGACCCGTCGGGGGACCAGGCCAATCCCTGGGCGCTGGAGAATGGTCGTGTGAGCGTCGTCTTCTTGCCGGCGCGATCGACGACGGCGACAAAACCTCCATCGTCGCCCTTCCCCGGATGGTCGATGAAGGCGACGCGATCTCCAGTCCGCGAAATGCGCGGGCTTCCGATCCAGCCGCGCGTTTCGTAGATGGTTTTCCCGATTGGATAGTCCAACCGGCCCCTGCCCTCGGTCCCTCGAACAACCGCCAGATCCTGCCCGTTCGGCGCCCAGTCGGCGAAATCGACGGCTTCGAGAATCTGTCGCGGAGCTCCGCCGCCCGTGGCGCTCGCGCGAGCCAGAGTTCCCGTTCGTTCAAACTCCGACGAAACCTGGCTCTCCAGAGACACCGCCAGATCCCCGGACGCGGAGACGGCGAGAACGTCCGCTCCGGGTATGCCGAGCGGCCGCGACTCGGGGCTTTCGGGAGAGCAGACGAAGATCGCCGTCGGTTCCCCCTCCCAGGAAGCGCTGTAGAGAACGGTCTTCCCGTCGGAGCCGAAACGCGCCGACCACACCGTCCCACGCCGAAACGTGAGTTGATGAAACCGAGGCGGCGCACCCGTGCCGCGGCCCCTGCCCGCGAAGTAGCCGACGGCGAGGGCAGCGAGGATCGCGGCGAGAACCAGCGCGGGCAAAACCGCCCGGCGCTTCGAGACGCCGGCCGAGGGCGCAGCGGCCGTCGCTCCCGACGTCGCCGAGAGTGCCTCGAGATCGAAAGCGATGTCGCGCGCCGAGTAGAAGCGCTCCTCCGGGTTCTTCTCGAGGCATCGGCGTACGATCCGCTCGAGACCCGGCTGCACGTTCTTGTTTGTCGCCGAGAGATCCGGCGGCTCCTCGCGCAGGATCGCCGACATGGTCTCGGCCGCGGAGTCCCGGTGGAACGCGCGAGACCCCGAGAGCATCTCGTAGAGGATCGCGCCGAAGGAAAAGAGGTCCGAGCGCTGGTCCGTGGGCTTGCCCTTGACCTGCTCGGGCGACATGTAGCCGAGAGTCCCCATGACGACGCCCGGCTCGGTGTTGGCCGGCGCCGTCGGGAGATTGGTGTGCCCTGCCGCCGGGCCCTCGGGCTGCGTCAGTTTGGCCAGGCCGAAGTCCAGGATTTTGACGCGCCCGTCGTTGGTCACGAACAGGTTTTCGGGCTTCAAGTCCCTGTGGATGATGCCCTTCTCGTGCGCGGCCGCGAGGCCCCGGGCAGTCTGGATCGCGTACTCGATCGCCTTGCGCGGCGGGAGCGCGCCGCCCGAGAGGCGCGCCCGCAGGGTTTCGCCTTCGAGCAGCTCCGTCACGATGTACGGGGCGCCCTCGTGCGATCCGAGGTCGTAGACGGCCATGATGTTGGGATGGTTCAAGCCGCCCGCCGCCTGCGCCTCGTGCTCGAACCGGCGGAGGCGATCCGCGTCCTGGGAATAGGAAGCGGGCAAGACCTTGACCGCGACGTCGCGCTTCAACCGCTCGTCGCGCGCCCGATAGACCTCGCCCATCCCGCCCGCGCCGATGGGCGCGAGGATCTCGTAGGGCCCGAGGCGCGTGCCGGCTGCCAGTGTCATCGGATGATCGCGGGTCATTCTAACTGTGTGCCGCGCCCAGGGATGTCCACCGCGCTTGAGGCCGGCAGGGCCGCCGGCGTAGATTGCCGCGCATGCTGACTCTGACCCGGTCGGACTTTCGGGCGGCGCGGGAGCGGATCGCCGAGCACATCAAGCACACGCCGC
>DATDNV010000259.1:0-5663 GCA_036518075.1 Thermoanaerobaculia bacterium | reverse complement strand
TTGCAGCTTTGCCCGATCGCGGAAAAACACATGGTCGAAGGCGGAATCACCCTCATCAAGTACTGGCTCGAGGTGGGCAACAAGGAGCAGGAACGCCGGTTCGAAGCGCGAATCACCGATCCCTTGCGTCAGTGGAAGTTGAGCCCGATGGATCTGCCAGGGCGCACCAAGTGGTACGAGTATTCGCGGGCCCGCGACATGATGTTGAACGCGACGGACACGAGGGTCGCCCCCTGGTACATCCTTCGCTCGGATGACAAGAAGCGCGCGCGCTTGAACTGCATCACGCACCTTTTGGGACTGATTCCCTACAAGAAGCTCCCGAGAGAGAAGATCAAGCTCCCGAAGCGTTCCAAGAAGGGCGCGTACGACGATCAAGCGACAATCGCGCGGCGGCGTTTCGTTCCCGAAACGTACTGACGCCCGGCGCTCTCCGCGAGACTCTCTTATCGGAGGCGAATGTCCTTGAGTTTCCCGGGCTGATCCTCGTAATGCTCCACGAGAACGCGGCCGTTCTCTTGAATCGAGAGAGAACAATGTAAATAGAGCTGGCCTTCGCCCGACCCGAAGTCGGGAACCGAAAAAAGGAGCATGGCGAACGGATAATCCAGTGTGTCGCGATTCTCGTTGATCTCCTCGAACTTCAGATTTCGCGTCGTCACCACGACGTACTGCGTGGCGCCCTGCGCCGGCTCGGCGATCACCAGATCCAGCGGGGCCTCGATGCCGCCAAGGCTCAACCGACCGCGATTGCCTCCTTTGATCGCCGCCATCAGCGCCTGCTGGCCGCCGGCTTCGAGCACCTTCTTGAGCGGGCGGGCCTGTGCGGCCGAAATGGGGCGAGAAACGATCAGCGTCACCGGCATCGAACGGGTGCCTTGCGACGTCGTCACCTCGGCCGTAGCCGAGAATTCCTTCTGCGGTTGGGAGGTGTTCTGAGCGAAGAGCGGCGCGAAAGAGGCAAGGCCCGAAGCAAATAGCAGGCATGCTCTCATTCGAGTCGGTCGCATGGCCTTCCCCCTTTCGGAGCTTCGACGCCGCGAATCGATCGCCATCCCGTTCCGAACAGGACTCACGGTTCTTATACCAGATGCCGGACCAGGCAGACGGCCGCCGCTGCGATAGCATCCGCGGCGAGTGACCGCACGCCCGAACGGGTTCGTTGAATTGAAGCTGGCCGCGCTGGTTTCCACGGAACAGCCGCTCCTTCGTCCACACAGCGCATGACGAAGAAGCCTGCGGAAACCGAGGAGGGCCGCCGGCTCGCCGAGAACGACCTGCGCCGCGCACGCTGGAATCGATGGGGGCCATTCCTCTCCGAGCGAGCATGGGGAACGGTCCGCGAGGACTACAGCCGCGACGGAGCGGCCTGGGATTACTTCCCGCACGATCATGCCAGATCCCGCACGTATCGATGGAACGAGGACGGACTCGCGGGGATCAGTGACCGCCATCAGCTCATTTGTTTCGCGCTCGCGCTCTGGAACGGGAAAGATCCGTTCTTGAAAGAGAGGCCGTTTGGCCTCACCAACTCCGAAGGCAATCACGGCGAGGACGTCAAAGAGTACTGGTTCTATCTCGACGCCACGCCGACCCACTCCTATCTGAAATGGCTCTACAAGTATCCACAGGCCGCATTTCCCTATCGGCAGCTGATCGAGGAGAACCGCCGGCGCGGAAGAGACCAACCGGAATTTGAGTTGGCGGACACGGGGGTGTTTTCCGAAAACCGCTACTTCGACGTCTTCGTCGAGTACGCCAAGGGCACCCCCGAGGATGTGCTGATCGCCATCACGGTCGCTAACCGAGCGCCCGAAGCCGCGGTGATCGATCTGCTCCCCACCGTCTGGTTTCGCAACACCTGGACCTGGACGCCGGGTCGCACGCGGCCCAGCGCCCGAGCCGCGAAGCGTTCGGACAATCGGCTGATCATCGAGCTCGAGGAGCCGTATCTCGGCAGACGCTACCTGCACGCGGAGCCGGGCGCGGAGCTGCTCTTCACCGAGAACGAGACGAATGCGCAAAGAATTTGGGGGGTGGTCAACTCTTCACCGTACGTGAAGGACGCCTTTCACGAGCTCGTCGTCGGCGGCAAGTCGGCCGCGGTGAACCCGGCTCTGCGCGGAACCAAGGCGGCGGCGTGGTACCGAATGACCATTCCTCCGGGATCCAGCGCCCGCATCCGTCTGCGCCTGTCGGATGAGGCATTCACGTCCGCAGATCCTTTTGGTGAAGAGTTCGACCGCCTCTTTGCTCTGCGCAAGTCGGAAGCCAACGAGTTCTATGAGTCCGTGGCACCCGGCCGCCTTTCGGACGAAGAGAGAAACGTGATGCGCCAGGCGTTCGCCGGCATGATCTGGTCAAAGCAGTTCTACAAATATGACGTTCGGCGATGGCTCTTGGGCGACCCTGGTCAGCCGCCTCCGCCGAAAGAGCGGCTCACCGGGCGAAATTCCGACTGGCGCAATGTCTATACGAGCGACGTCATCTCGATGCCGGACACCTGGGAATTCCCCTGGTTTGCCGCCTGGGACCTCGCGTTCCACTGCGTCGTCCTCGCTCTGGTCGACGCGCAATCCGCCAAGGACCAGCTCGTGCTGATGCTGCGCGAGTGGTACATGCACCCCAACGGCCAGATTCCCGCTTACGAGTGGAACTTCGGCGACGTCAATCCTCCCGTCCACGCCTGGGCGGCGCTTCGAGTCTTTCAGATCGAGGAAAGCAAGACAGGCAAGGGCGACCACGCGTTTCTCGAGCGCGTGTTCCACAAGCTTCTCCTGAACTTCGACTGGTGGGTCAATCGAAAAGACGCGCTCGGCAACAATGTTTTTCAAGGCGGTTTCCTGGGGCTCGACAACATCGGCATTTTCGACCGCAACGCGCCGCTGCCGCCCGGCTGGATCCTCGGCCAGGCCGACGGGACGAGCTGGATGGCCACGTACTGCCTGAACATGCTCGCGATCGCGCTCGTCCTCGCGACCGAAGATCCCGTCTACGAGGACGTGGCGAGCAAGTTCTGGGAACATTTCGTCTACATCGCTTACGCCATTCAGCGCCCGGACCATCCCGACAGCGGGCTTTGGGATGAGCCGGATGGCTTCTTCTACGACGAGCTGCACTCACCCGACGGACACAACATCCCGATCAAGGTCCGTTCGTTTGTGGGTCTGATCCCTCTGACGGCCGTCGCGGTCGGCGACTCGAAGTTGATCGATCGATTCCCCAGTTTCAAGCGCCGGACGGAATGGTTCTTCAAGTACCGGCAGGACCTGACCGACTGCTGCGCATCCATGACGAAGGAAGGGCTGGAAGATCGGATCCTTCTCTCCGTCGTCAAACCGGCGCAGCTAACTCGTGTGCTCGCGCGCATGCTGGACGAAAACGAGTTTCTTTCACCATTTGGCATCCGCTCCGTTTCGCGCTTCCATCGAGAACACCCCTACGAGATTCATACCGCGGGGGTCGACTATCGCCTCGACTACGACCCGGGCGAATCGCGTACCGGGATCTTCGGGGGCAACTCCAACTGGCGAGGCCCGGTCTGGTTTCCGGCCAATTACCTGATCATCGATTCCCTGCACCGCTTCTATCGCTACTTTGGCGATTCGTTTCAGGTGGAATGTCCGACGGGTTCGGGCAAGAAGATGTCTCTCAGGGAGGTTTCTCGGGAAATCGCGCGGCGCCTCTCTCGAATCTTTCTGCCCGACGCGAACGGCCGCCGCCCGGTCGCGGGCGGTTACGAGATCTTCTGGAAAGATCCGCATTGGCGAGAGCTCGTGCTCTTCCACGAATATTTTCATGGCGACAACGGCACCGGGCTCGGAGCATCGCATCAAACCGGATGGACCGGCCTCATTGCCAAGCTGCTGGATGAGCTCGGCTCGGCCTGAATCTCGATCAGCGAGCCTGGTACGCCGCCACCGCCATCTCGAGGTTGAAGAACATCCGGTCGCTCGCCAACGTTTCGCCAAGCGGTGAGCGCTTGACCATTCGAAGGACCTCGGGATTCAATCCCACGAGCCAGAGTTCCACGCCCTGCTCTCGAATCCTCTTCTCGCCTTCCGTGAGCATTTTCAAGGCGGTGTATTCGAGGTCGAAGATTCCGCCCATATCGAAGATCACGACTCTCGGCTGAACCTCGGCAGCGTAGGCGCGAATCTTCTGGCCGATCCTCTCCGCGTTGGCGAAAAAGACGCGGCCCTCCGTCCGGAGAATGAGGGCCCCGGGAAATGTCTCGTCATCCGGATGCTCCTTCGAGCGCGGCCGGAAGACATTGGTGCCGCGCTTGCGTCCCAGGACATAAACGGGCGGATTCGCCACCTGATGCGCCATCGCCACGAGCGACAGGATGATGGCGACGAGGATGCCTTTGAGCGTCCCGAGGAGCATCACGCCCGCAAAGGCCGCGAGAGCCCAGACGAACTCCGTCCGCCGGATCTGCAGGATCGCTCGAAACTCTTTGGGCTTGATCAGGCCGATCGAATAGACGATCACGACCGCCGCGAGCGTCGCCTGGGGCATCAGACCCATGAATGGCGCCAGAAAGAACATCGTCGCGAGGGTGGCGCAAGCAGTGACGATCTCGGCGAGCTGCGTGCGCGCGCCCGCGTGCCGGTTGACCGCCGTCTGGCTCGTGCCGCCGCCCGAGGGCATCGCGCCGAGGAAGGCCCCGGCCGCATTGCCAAGCCCGGTCGCGAAGAGCTCTCGATTCGCTCGGGGAGGTGGCTCATCGTCGCGGGCGAACGCGCGCCCGGCGGCGATGGTCTCGGTAAAGCTCATCAGCGCGATCCCGATCGCTCCGGACCAGAGCGCATCGACGAGGGACAAATCGGGCAGCGTCAATTTCGGCAGGCCGGTCGGGATGTGGCCGACGAGATCCACACCCATCGCTTTCAATCCGAGTCCCCCTGCGGCCGCGATGCCCGCGGCGACGGCAACGAGCGGCGCCGGGACCCGCGGTAGGAAGTGCTCGAAGCCCACCAGAATGACGATGGTGGCGAAGGCGACGGCGAGAGTCGGGATCTTCGTCTCCGGGATGTGAGCGACGGTCGCGCCGACGTTGTGGAAGAACCGGCCTTTCTCGATGTGGAAACCGAGCAACTTGGGCACCTGGTCGAGAACGATGACGACGCCGATCCCGGCTTTGAAGCCGATCAACACCGGCTCGGAGATGAAGTTGGCGACGAAGCCCAGCCGAAAGATCCACGCGACGACCAGGATGGCTCCCACAAGGAGCGCCAGCGTAGACAAGGCGCGGGTCAGCGCTTCGGGTTGGCCTTCCGCGGCGGCCTGCGAGAGGTCCGCTCCGACGAGGATCGCGAGCGTCGTTGTCGTGCTGACGCTCAGGACCCGCGACGTGCCGAACACCGCGTAGACGAGCATCGGCACGAACGCCGTGTAGAGGCCGATCTCGACCGGCAGGCCCGCGATCGTCGCGTAAGCCATCGCTTTCGGGATCACGACCGCGGCGGCGGTGAGTCCAGCGATGACATCGACTCTCAGCCATTCCTTCCGGTACGCGAGGAGCCACTCGGGAAGCGGAACACCCGTTCTCTTCACTCGTGTTTCGGCGCTCATGGCGACGTCGCCTCAGACCTTCCGGCGCGATTCAATCTGCATCGAGACCAGGCGCGCGATCAGAATCGCGGGATAGAGCTGTCCTA
>DATDNV010000258.1:0-8089 GCA_036518075.1 Thermoanaerobaculia bacterium | reverse complement strand
CGTCGCGACCTTTGACTCGTCTTCGGTCCGGATCTATCGTCCGCGTTCAGACTTCTTCATTCGCATTCGCCGTCCCGGTCACTTAAAGGAGGGAGCCATGAAGGGCATCAACTTCGGGCGAGTGATCCTGGGTGGGATCGTGGCAGGCATCCTCATCAACATCTCCGAGTTCGTGCTCAACGAAAAAGTCTTGAAGAGCGACTGGGACGCCGCCCTCAAGGCCATGGGCAAGAGCATGACGGGCGATTCGGCCATCCTCGTCTGGATTCTTTACGGTTTTGTCTTGGGGATCGCTGCGGTCTGGCTCTACGCAGCGATCCGGCCGCGCTACGGAGCGGGAGCCGGAACCGCGGCGCGGGCCGGCGTCGCAGTCTGGTTTTTCCAGTCGTTCCTACCGACGGTCGCGCAGGCGAATCTCGCGCTCTTCCCGAGAAACATTCTGATGACGGCCTGTGTCTGGGCGCTCGTCGAGCTCATCATCGCCACGGTTCTCGGAGCCTGGCTCTACCGCGAAGCGGCCTAGCATTCATCAGGCCCGGGGTTGATCTGCCGAGACCTCGAACTCGGGAGGGACCGGCATTGCTCGCCGGCGGCGCTGTTCTAGGGCACACGCCGTAATCGTCGCGCGCCGGGGGGCTTTTGCGCCCGAGGACGCCGGCGGCGGCAGGAGACCTCTGTCGCGAGCCGAGCCGCCACGTGCCGCCCAGGGCAAGGTCCGTCACACGGTCTCTCTTGGGCTTAGGATCTCCCGTCATGAAAAAACGTACGGGAACCCTCGCGGTCTGCGCTTGGACTCTCGCCTTCGCCGTTCTTGGTCAGCAGGCCGGCAAGACGACATCGGCGGAAATTCCAATCCACCCGATTCACGAAGGCTTCGTTGACGCCAACGGGCTCTTTCTCTATTACAAGGAGATCGGCAGCGGACCGCCGCTCCTGGTCGTTCATGGCGGACCGGGAGCCTCGCACGACTACTTCCTCCCCTATCTGCTTCCCCTGGCGCGCCATCACCGCGTCGTCTTCATCGATGAGCGCGGCTCGGGCAGGTCTCAGAAGGTCGAGGACGCGCGGCTCTATACCGTCGAGAACATGGTCGAGGACCTCGAAGCGGTGCGCCGAGCGTTGGGGCTGGGCCGGATCGCTCTCCTCGGCCACTCGTATGGCGGCGTCCTCGCGCAGGCGTATGCGCTCAAGTATCCGAAGAATCTGACCAGGCTCGCCCTCTGCTCGACTTTCTCGAGCACCAAGGCGTTGAACGAAATCTTCGTCCGCATGAAACAAAAGATGTCGCCGGAGCTTCGCGAACGAATCGAGAAGATGGAAAAGGAAGGTCTCTTTGGCCACGGCAAGGACTACGAGAAGAATCGCTACACGAACGACTACATGACCGCCGCATGGGCGGAGGGGTATTTCCCCTACCTGTACCAGAAGCATCCGGATCCCAATTTCGATCCGATCGCCAACGGAATCATGTCCTGGGACCTCTATCGAGAGATGTGGGGCTCGAGCGGGGAGTTCGTCATCGACGGCAACCTTTCTTCCGTCGAGTACACCGAGCGCCTTTCCGGGATTCACGTGCCGACGCTGATTACGGCGGGAGATCATGACGAGAGCGACCCTTCGCTGGCTCGCGCAATGAATGAGAAGATTCCCGGCTCGCGGCTCGTGATCTTTCCCGACAGCGGCCACATGACTTTCGTCGATCAGCCGTCCTTCTTCATCAAGACGGTCGAGGATTTCCTCGACGGCCGCTGAACGGGCCGCGGTGACGCCGCTCGAGCTCGCGCCGGTCGCCCTGCGAGGCAGCCGGCGCGTCTACCTGAAGCGCGAGGACCTCCACCCCCTCGGCGCCTTCAAGTGGAGAGGAGCGCTGCCCACGCTTCAGGGCTACAAGGAGCGCGGCGACAAGGGAGTCGTCACCGTCTCGACCGGAAACCACGGCGCGGCGGCCGCCTGGGCGGGCCAACGACTGGGGCTCTCCGTGACCGTCTTCGCGCCGAAAACGGCCTCGAAGGCGAAGCTCGCGCTGATCGAGAGGCAGGGAGCCTCGATCCGCCTCGCGGGAAGCGACTTCGACCACGCGAAGGTCGAGGCTCGGGCGTTCGCCGCGGCCGAAGGCCTGCCGTTCTTCGAGGACGGGGACGAACCGGCGCAGTGGGAAGGATACCGGTCGATTACCCGCGAAATCTGGGATCAGTGCCCGGAATCGCCTTCGGCGGTCGTCGTGCCCGTGGGCAACGGAGCCTTGATCGCGGGCGTGGGGATGGAGGTTCGAGAACGATCCGGCGCGGCAAAGGTCGATCTAATCGGTGTCGTCGCCAAGTCGGCCCCGGTCATGGCCCTCTCCTTCGACGCCCGCACCGTCGTTCCCTGCGATCGCATGGACACGTTTGCCGACGGGCTCGCCGTGCGCGTCGCCGTCGCGCGCGCGGTCGAAGCGGTCAATCGCGTCGTGGATCGCTTCGTGCTCGTCTCCGAGCGTGAGATTGCGCGGGCGCTGGACGCCTACGCCTCCGCGGGGATCCGAACCGAAGGAGCGGCCGCCGCCGCCCTCGCCGCGCTCCCGAAGATCGCAGAGGTCCCCGGCCCGGTGGTCCTCATCGTGACCGGACGCAACATCGACGAGGAGCTTTTCCAACGCGCGCGCACGCAGCCGGAGTCTTTTCCGGACTAACTCGGATTCTCAAAACGACTCTCCCAGTCCGGAGCCCTTAGCGACGGTCCCGCCTCCCTCGTTGCCACGCTCGGGCCTGGCCGCCCGAGCGAACCGACCTGGCCCTCGTTTGTCGTTCGGTCGCAGTCTTGCCGGAGCCAAGGCTTCTCCTGGTCACGCTCCCTCACTCACGGCTCCTCCGGGAGGCGGTTCCGCCGCCTGTGTAGAAAGTGAGCCCCTAACCTCGTCATCGCCACTTGTCACCTTCTCAGGGCGAAAGCCCCGGCTCGTAGTTCGTGACGAACTCCATGAAGCGCGAGGCTTCCAGCATGTCCTTGGCGCGGAATCGGATCGCGTGCGCGTCGGTGCGGGAAACGACCGGAAGGTAGGAGAGCACCTCCGCCGGCCGATAGTTCTTGAAGCGGATGTCGAGATCGAGCGGCTCGGTGACGCGATAGGGCCGGAGGGACCGGGCGCGCTCGACCGCCGCCCTGGCCTTCTCTTGGATCAGATTGCAGGACGCCTCGGGCGTCATCGTTCGAGCCGAGTGAAAGCCGTTGGTCCACTTCACGACCGCCGTCTCGATCGGGCCCAGCGCCGCCGTCGCCTCCCTGGCGATGGCGTCGTCTCCGGAAATCAATGCGACGGGGACCCCGAAATGACCGGCGATCGCGGCGTTGAATGCAGCCTCCGTCACCGATGACCCATTGACGCGAACGTCCGCGAGCGTGGCGGACGAGAAGGTGTGCGCGCGAACGCCGGCGGGATTCACGGTCGAGGCGTGATAACCGATGAACAACACGGCCCCGAAGCTCTCGTCGATGCCCTGCATCATGGCGAGCGGCCGGGGCCAGGCCCGCACGATCGTGACGTCTTTGGGGAACCGCTCGATCAAGAGGCTCTCGCCGTTGCCGTGAGAGTCGGAGACGACGAATTCGGTGGCGCCGCCCGCGCGCGCTCCCTCGATCGCCGCGAGCGTCTCGTTCGTCATGAACTCCCGAAACCGCTCGTACTCGAATCCTTGAGGCCCGAGCTGATCGCCGGTCACGACGCCGGCCACTCCTTCCATGTCGACGGAGATGTAAACCTTCAGCCCTGCCGCCCGGATCGATCCGGCCGCGAGCGCCATCGCGCCGAAGAGCACCCACCGCTTCAATTGCATTCTTCCTCCCTCAAGCGCTTTGGGGGCCGCTGCCCGAACCCGCGGCGGCCACCCGCCACACCGCGTCCAGCAACGGCCGCAGCCGTTCGGGAGTGCGCTCTTCCTCGAACGTCAACGCGCGGCGACGACCCCCGTCTTCGATCGTGAGCGTGTAGTGAAAACGGTCGGCACCGGACGGTCGGCCGGACGTCTTCGCCAGCGCCGGTTCGTCCGCCGCCTCGGTCACCAACCGATGGATCTCTTCGGAATCCCTGGGACCCAGATGGGCCGTGTCGATCGTCGCCTCCCGACGCATGCCCGCGACGCCCCCCGTCCGCACCAAGGAGATCTTCACGCGCAGCCGATCCAATACCAGATCTGACATAGACGCCCTTGATGAATCCAACCGAGCCATCGAAGCAATCTGAGTAACGCGGCGCGCGAAGCGGCTCGCCGGTGCGGCGATCGCCAGCGCGCAGATCCCGAGCATGCGAGGGCGGCGTTCATCCGAGCGCCTGCAGGAGATCGTCGATCAGGTCCTGCGCATGCTCCAGGCCGACCGAAACGCGCAGCAGGTTCGGCGGAGTCGTCGATCCCGGTCCCTCGCTCGACGCACGGTGCTCGAGGGTGCTTTCGACTCCTCCCAGCGACGTCGCGTTGGTGAACACCTTCACGCGCGCGGCCACGGCGATCGCGCGCTCGCGGCCTCCGCGGATCCGGAGAGACAGCATTCCTCCGAAACCCGTCATCTGCCGTTTGGCCACCTCGTGTCCCGGATGCGTGGCGAGCCCCGGATAGTGCACGGTTTCGACGACGGGGTGCCCCTCCAGGGCACGGGCGACCGCCAGCGCGTTTTGGGACTGACGCTCCACGCGGCACGGAAGCGTCCGCAGCCCCCGTAGCACGAGCCACGTGTTGAAGGGCGAGAGAACGCCGCCGAGGATGTGGCGAACGTGCATCGACTTCTCGTAGGCGTCGCCGCGGCGCGCAAAGACGAGCGCGCCGCCCTGGACGTCGCTGTGGCCGCCGAGATATTTCGTCGCCGAATGGAGCACGACACCGGCGCCGAGCGCGAGCGGCCGCTGCAGGACCGGCGTTGCGAACGTCCCGTCGACGAGAAGCTCCGCTCCCGCGGCCCGCGCGAGCTTCGCCAGCGCGGCCAGGTCCACCACGTTCAATAGCGGATTGGAGGGAGACTCGGCCCAGAGAAGCCGAGTGTTCTTCCGGATCGAGCGCTCGACCGCCGGCAGATCCGCCATGTTCACGACGCTCGACTCGATTCCCCATCGCGGAAGGAAATCCTTCGCGATGTCGCGGACCGCGTAGTAGATGTCGTCGGCGAAGAGGACGTGTGACCCGGACGGGAGGGTCTGCAGCGCGGCCGCGGCGGCGGCCATCCCCGAGGCGAACACGAGCGCCGCTTCCCCACCCTCGACCGCGGCGAGCGCCGGCTCGAGACGGGCCTCCGCCGGATTCCCGTCGCGGATGTACATGAAGCCGTGAAGCTTTTCGCTTTCCGGCCCGTGCTCGAATGTCGTGGACAGATGGATCGGAGGAGCGACCGCGCCGGTCGCGGGGTCGGGAGATCCTCCGGCGTGAACGGCGATCGTTTCGAGTCTCATGGACACCTCGCGGCGCGATTATGACTTGAGAGCCGGCCGGCGGAGGAACTTGGTGACCGCGCGGCTATTTGCCCGGACGAACGGCCGCGCCGCTCCCAGACGAGCTCTCCGACGCCTCGCGGGAGATCCACTTTCCATACCAATCGAGGTAGCGCTTGTACCGATCCAGGACGTAGGACGGCTTCGTCAGCCCGTGATACTGCCCCGGGTAGATCACGAGCTCGGTCGGAACCCCGAGGCTGCGCAGCGCCTGGTACATCCCTTCGGAGTTGAGAAGCGGCACGTTGAAGTCCTTGTCGCCGCAGAGAAAGAGCGTCGGTGTGCGAACGCGGTCTGCGTGCAGGAACGGATAGGAGAGCCGGGTCCACGTGTCCGTGTTTTTCCAGGGAACGCCGAGCTCGTTCTCGTAGTCGCGGATGTACTGGTCGGTCCCGTAACCCGCCAGGATGTTCGATGCCGACGCGCCGCTCGTCGCCGCGCGAAAGCGCGTCGTGGTCGCGATCACGTAGTTGGTCGAAATCCCTCCATAGCTCCAGCCGCCCACGCCGAGCCGATTGGCATCGGCGATTCCCTTCGCGACCGCATCGTCGACCGCGGCCAGGTCGTCCTCGACGTCGCGGTGACCCCAGTCGGCATAGATCGCGCGGCAGTATTCGGTTCCCCGCCCCGTCGAGCCCCGCGGGTTCGGCGCGATGACCGCGTATCCGCTCGCCGCGAAGAGCTGAAGATCAAAGCTGAACGCGTTGGTGTACTGCGATTGCGGCCCTCCATGGAGCCGCAGGAGCGCCGGAACCTTCGCCCCAGGCCCGGCGTCGGGAGGATGAAACAGGAACCCGTGAACTTCGGTGCCGTCCGAGCTTCGGAAGTTCGTCTCGTCGACCTTCGCGAGCCTGACCTCCGCGAGGAAGGGACCGTTTTGATTCGTGAGGGGACGCAGTCCGCCCTTTTCGGCGGCGAACACCTCGAACGGGTGCTGCGAGTCGCCGGCAAGCGCGGCGATCTTTCCTCCCGGACCCAGATCGAAGTCGGAGATCGTACGCCCGGCGGTCTCCTGGAGCTCGATCGGACCTCCGGATACTCGGACACGCGCCAGCCGCTCGACGCGATCCTCCTCGACCGCGAAATGGAGCCAGTTGCCGTCGGAGGAAAAACGGACGCGCGAGACGTTCCGGTCGAGCGTCGGCGTCACGATTCGTGGAGCGCCTCCGGACGACGGAATTACCGCAAGCGTGTTCGTCACGTATTCGATCAGCTTCGGATCGCCGCCGTGGAGGTAAGCGATCCATTTTCCGTCCGGGCTCCAGGCCGGAGCCGTTTCCCAATCCGGGTTGTTGTCCGCCTCGACCGACGTCGTCAGCTGCCGCTCTTTGCCGCCGGCTCGCGCCTCGACGACGTAGATGTCCCAGTTGTCGGTTCGATCCGGGTCGTCGCCGCGGCGAGTGACGAAAGCGATCTCCCGGCCGTCCGGCGACCAGGAGGGAAGAACGTCGTCATGCGCTCCGGAGGTCAGCGGATCGAGCCTGCGGCTGGCAACATCCAAGAGGAAGAGGTGGGTATACCGGTCGACCAGGTAGCCGATCTTGTCCTGCTTGAATTGAAAGCGCCGGATGACGATGGGAGGCGCCGCTTTCTTATCCTTTTCCTTGGCGTCTGGATCGGGCGCGGACGGATCGGGGTCGGTCATCGCGAGAACCAGCTTCTTGCCATCCGGAGACCAGGCGAAGTCGTCCACATCGCCTTTCGAATCGGTCACCTTCTGCGCGTCGCCGCCCTTGCGATTCAAGAGCCAGAGCTGCGTGTTCTCGCGCGTCTCGCCGCGGGAAGACAGGAACGCGATGTAGGCGCCGTCCGGCGAGAAGCGCGGGTGGGTCTGTGTCTCCTCGCCGAACGTGATCGGAAAATTCGGAGAGCCGCTCCAGTCGGCCAGCCAGAGGTTCGTGGCGTTCTTGTCCTTGGCGAGATCCGGAATCTTGACCGTATAGACGATCCCGCTTCCGTCGGGCGAGATGTGCGGATCCCCCACCGTCAGCAGCCGGGCGAAGTCCTCCGGCCGAAGCAGCCTCTTCTCCTGTGCTGACGATGTTCCCGAAATGGCGATCGAGAACCCGACAGCCCAGAGAATCACTCTCGACTGCTTGCGCATACTCCCGTCCCCCTTTTTTCGGCGCGTAGGATAACCGCGGGCCGGAGGGCGGCGCTACTCGCTATATCGGCGAGGGTTGCGGGGCGCGGGCTTGGGTGAGTCCGGCTTCTTGTAAGCGGGGCGATCCGCCTCAAGTTTCTTCTGGAGAGCCGTCTTCATCGCTTCTTCCTGCTTCTTGAAGTGAACCGAGGCGTGAATGCGGTCGCAGAAGTCCAGGCCGCCCGTGCGGTAAGGCTGCTTCGCCCACTGTCCGCAATAGGCACACAGACGCTTTCCGAAGAGGCGGCGCACCAGGCCGTCGATGGAGTCAGTGATCGACGCGATGAACGACACGCTTAAGCCGACTTTCTACCACCCCGCCGCGCGGACGAGAAGGTGTTGCCCGCATGAAGGCAACGCGTTCGGCCCGGACTGGACCGGTTCACCTCCATGCTCCTCCCGGCTCAAATTATCTCTCCGCCGGACCTCCCGGAAACAGAATTCCACAGCTCCTCGCGCGTCCGCAGCTCATCCTTCGCGCTTCGCTCTTCGCC